>CAZMHW010000465.1:0-3433 GCA_964566105.1 uncultured Akkermansia sp. | reverse complement strand
GACCTGGATGGGTAAAAAAGTTAAAAACAGCGAAGTTAAAAACTGTCCTCGCCTCTAGTAATAGATTTAATATATGTTGCGTAAAAAGTTATTTTTTCAAATTTGTTTCGTCTTCTTCTCGTTCCTTTCTTTTTCCCAATCGAAAAAAGTCTGGATAGAGCTGGCAGATGAGGCTTATGCCAAAAGGGATTACGCAAACGCTGCCATTTATTATGCCAAGGTTTTAGACGACACCACAGTATTGAGAAACTATGTGTTGCCTTATGAACCGCAGCTGGTTAATTTAAAAATGCCTTCCCTTTTTAAAGTACCGGAATTGGCTGCTACGAAACGGAAAGATAGCACCAACCTGGTGAAGGAGGACTTGGTGCAATCCAGCAAGTACGATTTTATTTTATACCGCTTGGCCCAAAGTTACCGTCAGAATTTTGACTACTCACACGCCGCAGATCAATTTAAAATTTGTGTAGACAGAAAAGTATATAAAGATGCCGGCTATTTTTACGGGCTATCGTTAATGAGTCTGAAAAAATACCAGGACGCCCTGAAGGCTTTTGATACCTATGTTCAGGAAAAAGAAGGATCTGACTCACTCGTGTTGATGGCTGCAAAGAAAGAAACCTGGTGTTATTTTGCACTGGACACACTTGTGCCTAAAAAAGCCATTGTGCGTATGATGGATACCCTTGTGTTTAACAGAGGTACCAGTAATTTTGGAACCATGTATTACCTGAGTGATCAAAAAGTAATTTTTACCAGTTCACGCAGGGGTGGGGTAGTTACGGACCCTGAAAAACAAGACTCCCGTTATTACTGCGACCTTTATTATTCCACACTCGAAGATACCATCTGGCAACGTCCCATTAATTTTGGACGTCCTGTAAATACCTCCCTTCATGAAGGCGCCGGTGTATTTACGCCGGAAGAAGTGATGCTGTTTACCCGCTGGAGTGATAACAACCGTTACGAAGCTTTTATTTATATGGCCAGAACAACGGGCGGTAAATTTTACGAGGCTATGAAACTAGGGACCAATATTAATATGCCTGGTTACAAATCGCATCAACCGTATGTGACGGCAGACGGCCGCCGTTTGTTTTTTTCTTCCAACCGGCCCGGAGGAAAAGGAGGGTTTGACCTTTGGATGGCACCCATTGATGAAAATGGATTTGTAGGGGAAGCCACCAATCTGGGAGATCATATAAATACAGAGGCAGATGAAATAACACCATTTTTTCACGAGATCAGCAACACGCTTTATTTTAGCACCAATGGTCAGCCGGGACTTGGAGGATTTGATATTTTTAAATCCAGTCTGAATGTAGACGACTCTGTTTATGCGGTACCAGTGAATCTGAACCAACCTATTAATTCCTCTAAAGACGACGCCTACTACATTACAGATCGTTTAGGCTCTAAAGGATTTTTGTCCAGCGACCGCCTGGATTGTGAAGGAGGACATTGTTACAATATTTATTCTTACGTGAATGATCCGATTAAATTTGATCTGGAAGGGCATGTGTATGACGAAGCGACAAACTTGCCTATTGCTTCCGCTCTCGTTACTATTAAAGACGTGCATGACAATGACGAACCATTTTATGTGGTAACAGATGAAGAAGGGTATTATAAAACCGAATTAAAGGCCAATTTTGAGTATTTCCTGAAAGCACAGAAGAGTAAGTACTTTGGTAAGTCAGCGAGTGTGGTAACCAAAGGTTTAACAGACAGTAAACATTTTGAAGAAGATTTTTACCTGATTCCTATACCGGAAGGAGACATAGAAATTGAGGGTGTTGAATATGATTTTAATAAAGCTACTTTACGTCCAAAGTCTATGGAAGTTCTTGATAAAATCGTGGAGCTTTTGAAACTTAACGACAATTTAAGCATTGAATTAAGTTCGCACACCGATTCGAGGGGTAATGATGCCTATAACCAGAAACTTTCTCAGGCCCGTGCACAAAGTTGTGTAGATTATTTGATTGCACATGGCATTGCCAAGAAACGTTTGATAGCGGTAGGGTATGGTGAAAGTAAACCTATTATACCTCAGTCAGAAATTGATCTGATGGTAGATAAAAGTCCGGAATTTGAAGCAGCACACCAAAAAAACAGACGTACCGCCTTTAGAATTATTGGTGAAACAAATCTGAACCTTATTAATTCTACCCGTTAAATTTCTTCTCAATACATGATCCGTAGTTACAAAATAATTGTCAGAGGCAAAGTACAGGGCGTTGGCTACCGCTACAATGCGCAGGCCATGGCGCATAAATTAAATCTTTTTGGTTTTGTGCGCAATCAATTTGATGAAAGTGTACTGATTCACTCCGAAGGTGAGGAAGAAAACATACACAGGTTTATTGAATGGTGCAACACTGGTCCCCGTTTGGCGGATGTAACTGAAGTACATGCCGAGGAACAAGAGGTGCAGGGTTATCAGACCTTTGAGATTAAGAGGTGAATTCTAAACAAAGTAAGACTGCGGCTAAAATAAACATCACCACAAATACTGTGCAAAAAGCGGTGCTTAAAGTAAAGGTTCAAACACCTGCAAATATAGCCGTTGATAAATTTGAAAACAGAGAGAATTCAACCAAAAATTGAGATAAACAATCTTCAAATTCAAGGAAGAAGCAAGTCGATAATACAACTGTTACTCCCTCCTTTTAATCAGAGAATTAGAGATGATTAAGAATACGACTGAACATACAAAATCTCAAAAGCGAAGTAAAAAAGATGTTTTGAATAACATCAAAAACGTTTTTCTTACTGTCATGACGATAATTGCCATAGCTTATGTTTTTTTAAAATTGGTTAATTCTTTTGAAAAAAATCAAATTCAAAATATTGAAATTAATAAGTGCCAAACGAATTGTAGAATTATGGAGGTTAGAATTAACAGGGGCACTTATGTTAAATATCAATATATCGTTAATAATGTGATATATAAATCTAGGTGTCCTTCACCTTTTGGGGCAAAAGTAGGAGATTGTTTTTTGTTAAATTACCAGTGCAATAATCCTGTGAATAACATACTTTTATCGAATGAAATTGTTTTTTCTCCGAAGGAATTAGCAGATACTGTTTCAACAAGAATACTCTCTATAGAGTTGAAGGAACATTTCTGTAATTTTAGTTTTTTGGATTCTAATTTTGACACTGTTTTGAAAACTCAAGAATTGAACGATGTCCTAAAAAATAAAGTTAGAAACAATAAAGCTAGAGTATTGTATTTGAGGAACAACTCAATAAGAGCTATATTGAAATAGGGTTGACCATACTTCGTCACCAGTTAAACCTATTTGGAAAAGAGAATTAGTAAGTTGTCTGTTTGTACCCAGATACAATGTACTTTTACTGTATTATTTGCAATACTAAAGTTAATTCTATCACGCTCTTAACCTGGTTTGAGTCTGAAACATAACAT
>CAZMHW010000464.1:0-3440 GCA_964566105.1 uncultured Akkermansia sp. | reverse complement strand
GCTCGTAGCATTAAAAACTATACTTTTCAGGCTCAAATGTCTAAGTTTCATTTGGAGGTTTTCATCAGGACTCAAAAGAACTATCTATTTAAACGGGAAAAGATGTTCTAAGGTTTTGTTTTATTGGCGGTGTAGGGATTAAATTAACAACAATACATTATTAGAGGTGAAAGGTCGTTAATTAGTATATTTACGTCCTTGCAAATCTATCACATGAAATGGTACTACACCCAAAAAGGAGAATTTCCAAAAAATGAGCAGGAAGTTTTTATTATAGTTGACGGGATTAATTATACTGCCACCTATAACGAAAGTAAAAAAACCTTTACCGTAAAAAATTTAAAGAATGTTTCTTTTTGTATAGAAAGTAAAAAAATTTTCTGGGCGGAAATTGAAACTCAACAGGCTGGTTAAAAAGTAACCTTATTTACTTTTAATATCTCAAATCTGTTTATTTGTATTTTACGCGTCTTTAAACAATAACATTAACTGGTTTCATAGTGTAAAATCCCAACTACCCGAACGGCGGTGAGAAATTTAACAGATTTTAAAGGGGGCTAGTCTTTAGTTCCTGTTATAAACCAAGGACATCTAATAGCTAATAGCTAACCTGATTTTTTGATATCATGGTCAAACCGGAATCGGAGCCTATTGGTTCAAAATTATCGAATGGCTTTTAGGTTTTTAATGCTAAAAAATTTTCACAGGTTAAAGGTTTCCTAAGAAATTTTATTACAAAAGCACTTTTACAAGCATTTTCAATATCCTCCTCTCGAAGACTTGTAGTAAGAATCACGATTTTCGATTTCTCCTTTATCAATGTAGGGAGTTTTTCAAATTCAAGCAAGAATTCAAACCCATCCATGACAGGCATTGAGAGATCGAGGAAAATAATTTCGGGGATATATTCAACATCATCCCCAATTCCCTCTAAAAACTCCAGAGCCTTCACCGCCGATCGAAAATCCGTAATTTTTCCAAGATGGCCGGTTTGTAGAATTACAGATCTTGTAACAAAATTATTTATTTCATCGTCATCAATTAATACTATCTTATTTTTGATTAAGTCGGTACTGCTCATAATGGGAGAATTTAACAACTCTTTCGGGCAATCAGTAACCAGTAACTTAGTATAAAGGTAAGCATCTTTTTTCCAGAACGGTGATTAAAAAAGTTTTTTCGATGAATCCTCTGCTCAAAACTATGAATTGACATAAAACAATCATTAAAAATAAAATTTGGGTAACTTTTTAATACCTGTCACGTATAAATATTGTCTTTCGGCAATGGGGTATCCGTAATGACAGTAAAAACTTCACGCTTTTGTTACAGGCTACATAATAAAAACGATTCTGCTCCCTCAAAAAAAATTTATTGGCTATATAAAGACACCTTTAAGGGTGATTTATTCATTTATGTCATTTTGCAAAATGGCATTTCAAAAATCAATAATATGTTACCAAAAAAATCGGTTAACACTTCCCAAAAAGGGGAATTAACCCCTGAGAAATTGCGCTCCTACACAGGGTTTGAGGATTTCTCGGACGAACAGGCTAAAGAGGCAATCCAAAACATAAAAAAAATGGCGCAAATTCTTTTTTCAATTTATCAGGATAATTCACCCTCTGGAAACCCCATAGAATAAGGGGGTTTGGAAAATTCAAAAAAAATCGTTAAATTAAAAGAACAAATTTAGATTATGAAAACCCAATTAGATCATTTAGAAATTTTCAGCTCTTTTGCCAAAAAAGGGAAAAACACAGAACGCCTTGCCGGAAACAATTGTATAATTTATACCCGTGTGTCTTCCAAAGAACAGGAAATGGGTTACAGTCTGGAAAGTCAAAAAAAGTCTATTGAAAATTTTATAACCCAACGCAAATTTAGTTGTCTTGCCTCCTTTGGTGGTTTTTTTGAAAGTGCCTCCAAAGGTGAAAGGGAAGAATTTAACCGAATGATAAATTTTGCACGTAAAAGCAAAGAAAAGGTGTCTTATATATTAGTAGCACATTCCGATAGGTTTGACCGTAAAGGTGCGAACGGTATTTATATAGCCGAAACGCTCAGGGCGGAAAATATAAGAATCCTATCCGTATCAAACCCCGTAGATACTTTTACCCCCGAAGGTAAATTTTCACAGAACATTCAATTTGTAGCCTCAGAACTTGAAAATGATCTGAGAAGAAAAAAATGCACTACCGGAATGATTGAAATGTTAGAAAATGGATATTGGCCGGGGAGAGCTCCACATGGGTACGATCAAAGAATGGAACGGGGCGTTCAGATTATTACCGTAAATGAAATTGGCGAAAAATTGCGTAAAGCCTTTTACTGGAAAGCGGAAAATAAATATACCAACCTGCAAATAATTGAAAAGCTAAAAGCACTGGGGTATAGAATGACTAAAAGCCGCCTAACTGAAATGTTCAAAAATCCGTTTTACTGTGGTATTTTATCACATAATATGTTACAGGGTAGATTGGTAGAAGGTAAACACGAAAAATTAATCTCTCAGGAATTATTTATGCAGATAAATAATTTAGGTACTAAAAACCCTAAAGGTAAAGCCGCTAAAGAATTTACCAACGTACCATTAAAGCACTTTATAAAATGTGGGGAATGTAACACCCCTTTTTCCGGTTATTTGGTTCGCAAAAAAAATAAGTGGTATTATAAATGCAATAAAAAAGGTTGTAAGTGTAACATAAGTAATATTCATTTGGACGGAATGTTTATAAACTTCTTATCTAACTTTCAGATTTTAGAGCAATATATCGCTCCTGTAAAAGACGAATTTATGAACCTTGCACTAACTACCCAACAAAACAATAAAGAGAACGAAGCCCTATTTAAAAGCCAATTAAGCGAAATAAATAAACGCCTCGAACTCACCGAGGAAAAGTTTATTTGCGGGGATATTAATAAAGAACTTTACGACAAATTCAGTGCAAAATATAAAGCCGAAAGGTTAGATATTTTGAACCAATTGGACACCATGAGGTTAAATTTATCGAACCTTGAAAAAACGATCAATAAATACTGCAATTTATTAATGAATATCCCGTCAATGTGGGCTTGCGGAGGGTACGAAGCTAAAAGGGAACTGCAAAACTTCTTATTCCCCGACGGAATTTTATATTATAGAGAATCTGACAATTATCGAACCCCTAAAATTAATGCCCCTATTTTCGATTTAGTAGAATTAGCGGGCAAGTTGAAGGGTGATAAAACCAAAACCGCCAGTCTTTTGACCAGCGGTTGTGCTTTGGTAGCGGCGGTTTGCTCAACATCGAATAAGTTCATTCAGGATTTCTTAAGTATAAAAACTCATCTTTTCGGGTTTAAATAGGCCCCAGTGCTGCCTTAAAAGAAAAGCCCCGCAAATCGCTAATTTCTGCCTTTTGTGGGGTTTTTGTTCTTCCGGCGAATAAACCGTCATT
>CAZMHW010000463.1:0-3442 GCA_964566105.1 uncultured Akkermansia sp. | reverse complement strand
CGCAAACCCTGCGTTCGCAGCAAACCTATACCTTCACCAATGCCAGTCAAACTGGCTCTGTAGGACCAACACTAACACAGGTAAATACAGCCTACGCGTCCACGAACCTAAGCGGATCCGTTGTAGTTTCTGGCGGTGTGCAAGTATTCAGAATTCCCATTTCAGGTAACTACGGCATTCAGGCTTTTGGTGCCAGTGGCGGCGGTGTAGCCGGTGGATATGGCGCCGTGATGAAAGGGGAATTTTTCTTTAACGCGGGCGATTCTATTTTAATCATGCCTGGACAAATGGGCATCGACGCCCTGGATGGCTCTACTACTGGCGGCGGTGGATCTTTTGTAGTTCTTAAAAATGCTTCTTCTACAACAACCATGTTGACCGGAAGACCTGTTACCCCCCTGGTGATAGCCGGTGGAGGTGGTGGCAATCCCGGCACTTCCAATACTAATTGCAATGCAAGTTTAACCTCTACGGCCAATGCGGGCAATGGTGTCGACGGCTCCGGCGTTGGAGGTGTTAACGGCAATGGCGGCGGCATTTCGGTGCCTGCAGGAAATAACCGCGGTGGCGGAGGTGGTGGTTTCTTAACAGACGGTGATCACACGGGCACCTGTGGCACCGGCGGACTGGAGTCAGGAAGAAGTTTCTTAAACGGAGGTTCAGGCGGACTTTCTACCACCTGTAGCACCGGGTATCCCGGTGGATTTGGCGGTGGCGGCGGCGCCATTTCATCCGGCTGGCGTTCTTCCGGTGGTGGCGGTGGTTACTCCGGTGGTGGTGGCGGACAAACAAACGCGATTGCAACCACCCACAGAGGTGGTGGCGGCGCTTCTTTTAATTCCGGTATCAATCAGGTAAACAGTGTAAACACCAGCACAGGCCACGGAAAAGTCATTATCTCTGAATTGTGCAACATCAAAATTTTTGCATCAGGAACAAACAGCACTAATCCTTCCATTTGCAGTGGCAACTCCTTATCCTTAACCACAACCGCGGTAAGTAATTATACCTGGAGTAATGGAAATACCACCAGCACCATGATCGTGGTGTCCCCTACTTCGTCACAAACTTATTCTATCATAGGCACGAGCTCGTTGGCCTGCCAGGCCATTGCTACTATTTCGGTCACCGTGAGTTCAGGCTTCCCTGTTCTCTCCATTACTAATCCAAGTAATAACATTTGCCTCGGTAAAACAGCAACACTCACGGCAAGTGGCGCCCTCAGTTATACATGGACAGGCGGAGTAACCAATGGCGTTGCTTTTGCGCCAAGCGCAACTTCTTCTTATACTGTAACCGGTCAAAACGGTTGCGGAACCTCCACTGCTGCAACAGGGGTAACCATTGCCCCCCTCGTGGTTACAGCAGCTGCGAACCCTACTAATATTTGTGCGGGAAGTTCAACCAGCACCTTAACCGCATCTGCCGCAGTAACAGGATTTACCTGGCAACCCCTCGGAGTTCCGGGACAAAGCATCGTGGCAAGTCCGACCGCCAATACGATTTATACCGTGACGGCCTCCGACGGAACCTGCGCTGGTACAGCCACTGTGTTACTTACTACCAGGCAAACACCAACCATCACGGCCAGCGTTAGTAACTCCGTTATTTGTGCCAACGGTACCGTAACGCTTACAGCTACAGGAGGAAGTTCGTATTCCTGGACTCCGGTGAACCTTGCAGGAGCTACAGTAACAGCCAGTCCTACGGCGCCCACCCAATACGTGGTAGTTGGGACCAATTCCCTGGGTTGTTCCGCCAGCGCGGCAGCCATTGTACTTACCAATCCAAGTCCCACTATAGTTCCCGCAACCAACAAGACCTTGGTTTGTGAAGGCGGCACCGCAGTGCTGATCGCCAGCGGTGTAACTTCCTACACCTGGGTGAATGGCCCTGTCAACGCGAACTATACGGTAAATCCACAAACAACAACTATTTACACGGTGACGGGAGTAAACTCGGGTGGTTGTACCGACACAAAAACAATCCAGGTGAGTGTATTTATTCCAACTATTTCGGTAACGGCATCCAGTAGCAGTGTGTGTATTGGAAACACCGTAACTCTCACTGCCAGCTCGGCCGGTACCTTCACCTGGAGCGGCGGTATTGGCAACGGGCCAATCCTAACGCCTACCATTACCGCAAGTGATATTTTTACAGTTACAGCTACTACCGTTTCCAATGTGGTTGCCTGTACAAGCAGTGCCAGTATAGGAATTACGGCCCTCACTCTTCCAACAATCAGCATCGCAGCTACCAAAACCGTAATGTGTCGTAAGGATGCCAACGCTATTTTAACCGCCCAGGGAGGAACCACTTACGTGTGGAGCAACAATGCTGCCACCACAACCACGCTGAGCGCAAGCAGTGCAAACGCTGTATCCACCATTTACACAGTTACAGGAACAGACGCTAACGGTTGTGTGAATACCGGAACCATTCTTATAAAAGTAAATACCTGTACCGGTATCTCCGAATTCAATTCTTCTGAAAATGGAATTTCCGTGTATCCAAATCCAAACAACGGTGAGTTCAACATCCGGTCAGAAACAGATCTGCACCTGAAACTTGTAAATCAGATCGGGCAAGAGCTCCGCGATATCTCACTCTCCGCTCAAAACGAACATAAGGTAACTCTCAGCGATCTTCCAACCGGAGTTTACTTTTTAGTCGGACAAAATGGAAACCAAAAAGTGAATCAGAAAATTATTGTAACAAAATAAAAACGCCTGAAAATTTAAAACGACCCGCCTCAAAAAAGCGGGTCGTTTTTTTTGAACTCAAAATAAGATAAAGAGCGCTTGTCACTTTTTATACTTCCCTTTGTAATCCACCGGCGTCATCCCGGTAATTCGTTTAAAAACTTCCCGAAAAGCCTGTATGTCAGAATAGCCCACATCGTACATGATTTCGTTAACCGATTTACGGCCTATCTCCAATTGTTTTTTTGCAGCTTCTATCTTTACACGTTGGATATATTCGGCCACCGTGTTGCGGGTAGCCTTTTTAAAGCGACGTTCAAAAGTTCTTCTGGTTAAATGAAATTTACCTGCAATATCATCAACTGTAGATTTTTCGAGATAATTTTGTTCAATGTATTTTTGAGCTTTTAAAATGATGGCGTCCTCGTGATCTTTGAGTCCCTGAAAAATAATAAAGGCGGACTGATTATTTTTTTCAAGATCAATCACAAATTGTTTCGCCGTCTTTATGGCGATCTCTCTGCTGGTAAATTTTTCTACCAGGTGTATGAGCAAATTCCAGTAGGCATTGCTCCCTCCGCTGGAATAAAGCCCATCCTGGTCAGTGATCATTTTTTCATCCACCAAAGTCACCGAGGGATAAAAATAACGAAACTCATTGGCATAGGCCCAGTGTGTGGTACATTGTTTCCCGTCCAAAATACCGCTGAAGGCTAATAAAAATGCGCCCGTGCACAAAC
>CAZMHW010000462.1:0-3445 GCA_964566105.1 uncultured Akkermansia sp. | reverse complement strand
GGCGGTGGCACCGTGCCGGAGCCCGCATCACTGGCGTTGGTGGGTCTGGGTCTGGCCGCTGCGGCCGCATCCGCTGGTGCGGCACGGCGCCGCGCCAGCCGCACCCCCGGCGTCAATCCGGTGCGTCGCCCTGCCGCTTGAGCCGTTCGCTCTGCCAATAGACGTCGTCGCCGCCCAGCCCGTCCAGGTTGGCGCGGTTGAGATCATCCACATAACCAATCACCGGCCAGCTGTATGGGTGTCCGGTTGGATAAAGTGTTTTGTTGATTTCCTCCACGTAGGCCATGGTGTAAGGCTGATTTTCTACGTTTTGTGATTTTTCGTTCTTAACCGCGTCACGCTGATTTTCGAATTTTTTAGTTGTTAAGGAGTCCAGCAGAAAACCCATGCGATCTGATTCCAGCCACAAAGCCATTTCCAGGTAGTTGGAAGGTAAGGTTTCATAATAAACCGTTTTATCCCGTTGAGTAAAACCGTTCATATCTCCACCGGCGGTTGATACCATTTTAAAGTGTTCTTCATCAGCCACATGTTTCGAACCCTGAAACATCATGTGTTCAAAAAAATGGGCAAAACCAGATTTACCTAAACTCTCACGGTTTGAACCCACTTTATATGTCACCATCACGTTCACAACCGGATCAGAGTGATCTTCATGCAATAAAATGGTCAAACCATTCGGTAATTTCCACCTTTCGTAAGGTATTACCACCTTATCTGTTTTCGCTTCTACCTTTTCAATAAGTGTAGGTTGAGCAACCAAAGCAGTTAAGCCAATAAAGCTCAACATCCCGGTCATTAAAATCTTTTTAGTCATGTGTCTGTGTTTTTGTTTGTGATCTGAAAGAAACAACCAAAATCCCCGGTATATTTCACCGGGGATTTTTGATTATTTTTTGAACTGGTTAATTTTTTATAAAGGTAATTTTTTATTCGGAAGAAAAAAGTCCGCTACTACCCGTTATTGTCCGCTGGTGTAGTATCTCCCGTTTCTGTCTGTTCGTCCGGAGCCGAATCTACTGCATTCGAATCTACCGATCCGCCTCCCTCTAAGGCTGTTTCGTCTTCCTCTTCATGGTCTACCCGGGTAACAGCTGCAATGCTGTCGGTGTCCTGAATATTGATTAAACGTACACCTTGAGTCGCACGTCCCATAACCCTAAGATCTGAAACATTCATACGAATGGTAATTCCATTCTTGGTAATGATCATCAAATCGTTTTCATCTGTTACCGATTTAATGGCCACCAGATTTCCGGTTTTGTCGGTGATGTTAATGGTTTTTACTCCTTTTCCACCACGGTTGGTCACCCTGTACTCATCAATATCGGAACGTTTTCCGTATCCTTTTTCAGAAACCACAAGTACGTTGGCTTTCATGTCCTCAATACAGATCATACCAATTACTTCGTTATTTCCTCCTTCTTCGTCATTCAGATCAATACCTATTACTCCGCTGGCGTTACGTCCCATTGGTCTCACTTTCTCTTCGTTAAAACGGCATACTTTACCCAATTTAGTAGCCAGCATGATCTCATTTTTACCGTTGGTCAACGCTGCCTCCAATAACACGTCTCCTTCACGGATGGTAATGGCATTGATACCATTGGTACGTGGTCTTGAATAAGCTTCAACAGAAGTCTTTTTGATAATACCATCCTTCGTACACAAAATAATGAAGTTATTTTGGATGTATTCTTCATCTGCAAGGTCTTTGATATTGATAAAGGCTTTTACTTTATCATCGGGCGCAATACTTATAAGATTCTGAATAGCTCTTCCCTTACTTTGTTTATTTCCTTCCGGTATTTCGTAAGCTTTAATCCAATAAACCTGGCCTTTTTCAGTAAACAAAAGAATGTAGTTATGCGTAGAGGCAATAAACATATGTTCTACAAAGTCCTCATCACGCGTTGCTGTTCCTTTACTTCCTTTACCACCACGGTTTTGTGCCCTGTATTCTGCAAGGTTAGTACGTTTCATGTAACCCATGTGCGAAATCGTAATCACTACGTTTTCATCAGCAATCATGTCTTCCATTCTGAAATCGTCCCCGGCATAAACAATATCAGTGCGACGTTCATCACCATATTTTTCTTTGACTTCTTCTAATTCATCACGAATAATTTTGTAACGGAGAGTCTCATTACTTAAAATATCCTTCAGGTGAGCAATGGTTTTCATCAACTCTTCGTACTCTGATTTAATTTTATCTCTTTCCAGTCCTGTTAAGGTCCTTAAACGCATATCCAGAATAGCACGGGCCTGAATTTCAGATAAAGTGAATTTACCCATCAATTCATCTCTGGCAATATCCGGACTCTCACTTTCACGGATAATTTTGATCACTTCATCCAGGTGATCGATCGCGATCAACAAGCCTTCCAGGATGTGTGCACGTTTTTCTGCCTGCGCCAGTTCGTATTTTGTTCTGCGCACAACCACATCGTGACGGTGTTCAACGAAGTGGGTAATCATGTCTTTCAGGTTCAGCATTTGTGGACGGCCTTTTACCAGCACCACATTGTTGATTGAGAAAGAAGTCTGTAAAGCGGAGAATTTATAAAGATTATTAAGAACCACGTTAGACATGGCATCACGACGTAATTCGTAAACGATGCGCATACCTTCACGGCTGCTCTCGTCACGAATTTCACTGATACCCTCTATTTTCTTTTCATTGCAGAGTTCCCACTGACGTTTGATCATTTCCGCCTTGTTGATCTGGTAAGGAATTTCGGTTACAATGATGCGTTCCCTTTCTCCTACCGGTTCAATATTTGCTTTTGCACGCAACACCACACGTCCGCGACCTGTATGAAACGCGTCTTTTACACCCTGGTAACCATAAATCGTTCCACCTGTTGGAAAATCAGGAGCTTTGATGTGCTTCATCAAGGCATCAACGTCAATCTCTCTGTCATCAATGTATGCTAAAATGGCATTAATACTTTCTGTCAGGTTATGAGGTGCCATGTTCGTGGCCATTCCCACCGCAATTCCCGAAGCACCATTCATTAATAAATTCGGAATTCTTGAAGGCAGAACCGTTGGTTCTGATAAAGAGTCATCAAAGTTAGGACGGAAATCAACGGTATCTTTTTCAATGTCCGCCAACATCTCTTCCGCAATTTTGCGGAAACGCACCTCCGTGTAACGCATCGCAGCAGGTGGATCACCATCAACAGAACCAAAGTTCCCCTGCCCGTCAACCAGCATGTAACGTAAGCTCCAGTCCTGCGCCATCCGCACCATGGTATCGTACACGGAGGCATCCCCGTGTGGGTGATACTTACCTAATACCTCCCCTACTATACGGGCAGATTTTTTATAAGGACGGTTGTGAAGAACACCTAGGTCGAGCATTCCATAAAGTACACGTCTGTGAACCGGCTTTAAACCATCTCTCACATCCGGCAACGCACGCGATACAATTACCGACATC
>CAZMHW010000461.1:865-3463 GCA_964566105.1 uncultured Akkermansia sp. | reverse complement strand
TCGAACCTTCGTACAATGGCAGTACCATTGCTTCTGGCGACTATGCCCAGGCCTTATTAGTGAACCCCACAAATCCCGATCAGTTATTGATGGGAAGTTATTCCTTTTACATCTACACCCGCACCGGGGGCAGCAACACGTATCCCATAGGAGCCTGGAAGCGCTGGGGGCAAAATCAGGCCACACAAGTTCAAAACTACCTGCATGAGAATATTCACGACATCCACATCGTTCCCGGAAATCCAACGCGGTATTACTTTGTAACCGATGCCGGAATTTTTAAGTCCATTGATCTTTCTGCTGCCACTGACTACAACCCACCTACCTTTCAGCCATTTTACAGAGGACTTACCACCGGTCAGTTTAACTCGGTGAGCATCGAACGATTTCCTCTGGCTGACAGCACGCATGAAACCAAAGCAGGTACAAAAATAAAACCCTATTCCGGGTTTATAGGTGGTACTGCGGGTAATGGTTTAAATTATTACAGTGGCAAAGATACCGTGGTGAGCGAGGAACTCAACTATCTGGCCACAGAAGTCTACAATGCGGAGTACTCGAAAATATTAAATGGGGCGGCTTTATTAAGTACAGGGAGCGGCAACATTTACCGTACCGGCAATGTTAGAACCAATGCTCCTTCGCTCGTGAGTATTAATTCATACAGCAACAGCCTCTCTAAAGTGACCCCTAAGGAGAAACCCATGAACAATGAAGGCTTTTCTTCCGGCACGCCTTTTCGTTTGTGGGAGAATTACGGGCAGAAATCCGTCACTCCCGATTCCGTTATCTTTTATAATGACAGCGCCCGTTTTTCTGCTGCCGCCATGACTTTTACCGACCTGGCCACAAAAAAGGAGTTTACTTTTTCGATTGGAAGACCGAACAATAATCGTGCAGCGCTGATCGATAGTATTGTGATCCGCTCGGCCACCGTTATTCCGTCGAATGTGACGGTGTCTATCAATGTTCCTTTTGTCACCGCTCAGAGTATATCCATGGTGCTGCCGCAAAATTATTCTGTAAGTCCCGGAAACACCCTGACGGTGATGACAGGAACCAATCTGACTGTAAACGGACCGGTAAGTGGACTCATACAACCCAGTGTGACGTTAAACGCGGTTACTTTGAAAGATGAGATCTCTGTTAATTTTGCGAACCCACCATTTGCCGGAAAGACCCAGACATCTGCCACCATTGATAACGCCCAATACTATACCGTATTTGCAACGGTGTTCTACAAGTACAAAGCAGGTGATACAGTGCGGTACGTAGACAACAGTATTTCCACCAAATCATTTACGTATCAAACTGTTTTAAACAAAGCCATGCGTTGGGATTATTTTGGAGCTTTACCTGTTTATACCCTCACTACTCCGGTAGATCCCGCTATTCCCAATCCTACCTTTATTCTCAACCCGGGAAATGTAACACAAAGCAGTCCGGTGTTTACCGTACAACCCATGGTAAAAACAAATTATGCGGTGACACAAACCGGCAGTTATTTGCCGCCACTCACTCCTGTTTCCCACACTGTTTCAGCACTTCCCATAAATGTATATCCTGTAGTGGCAGTTCCATCTATTACAGCAAATCCTTTGTCTTACACAGTGTCGGCAGTTCCCAATTCCGGAATTTCCAATTCGGTGTACAACATTTCCCCTCCGGGTGTAGGACCTTCCACCAGTACGAATCCGGTGTTTACCGTAGCGCCCACCAGTCCTACGAATTACACCATTACGCAAACAGGAACGGGGGCATCTTCACCCGCGTATACCTATTCCAACAGCATAGGAGGATTTACCTATGTTTTAAATCCCGGTGGGATCACCCAAACAACCAACACCTTTATGGTGTCGCCGGCCTCTCTGACGAACTACACTGTGAGCCAATTGGGAAGCATAGCAGCGCAGGCCCCGGTTACGTTCAGCAGCATTGGTACCACTACCTATGTCCTGAATCCGGGAGGCATCACACAAACCACACCGAGTTTTGTGGTGACGCCTACAATCACAACGACCTATACGGTGCAGGCGCTTAGCTCCAATACCTTGTCTGCTGCCAATACCAGAACGCTCTATACCTTCTTGTCAGCAAGAACAAATTTTGCAGGCATAGGTACCACCACCACAGTGCCCTTCAGTCCCGCAAATCCTTATGCGAAAATGCCAACCCTGGTATCGGCGAAACTCGCTTTTGTTTTAAACAATACGGATAACACAGGAAGCAGATATGCTGTAGTGGTTTCAAAAAATCCCCTGGCGCTTAACAGTCCGATGAATGTGGTGCGTGTGAGTCAGAGTGGATGCTACAGTGACGACACCTTGGGGAATGCGAGTACTTCCACCATTAGTATTCCTGGAAAACCGATTGTGCTGGAGTGGAGTAAAAGTGGCACGGAGTTATACTTTGCCACCGACAGCAATAAACTTTACCGGGTGTCTCACATCACCGATGTGCGCGATCTTTCTTCAGCATCTTATTCCGGTAAGTTTTTCAGCGATGTGTTTGCTTATGGTTCCGGTACACTTAACAGCTCCTCTCCCTACAGAACCACGTTGATTGGAAGTTTTGACAAACCGGTGACCAGTATCAGTG
>CAZMHW010000461.1:0-855 GCA_964566105.1 uncultured Akkermansia sp. | reverse complement strand
TGTATCGAACGATAATAAAAACCTGGTCGTTACTTTTTCTCCGGTAAATTCAGGTACCACAGGCATTGTGTTGTATAACGGCAACGATGCACGGAGCAGTGATGTCAGCAACATAAATTGGATGGATAAAACAGGTGCGCTGAGCAACAGCGTAAGTGCTACCTATTGTTCGCTGATGGAAAAAAACGACAATAAAAAAGTATTTATTGGGACTGACAATGGCCTGTATTATACCAGTGATATTGTGGGTGGCAGCTGGAGTAATGTGAACGACAATGCAGGTAGCAGTAAATTACCTTATGTGCAGGTGTTGGACATAGAGCAACAAACCCTCGATGGATGGGATTGTTATAATTCAGGACAAATTTATGTGGCCACTAACGGTCGTGGGGTGTGGATGAACAAGGCCTTTTTTACACCCTATGCGGTGGGTCTCGACGAAGAAGAGGCAAACACAGTAACGGCAAGTCAACTCAGCATCTTTCCAAATCCTTCCAACGGACAGGTGACTGTGGTGTTTAACAGTGTAGATCAGGAAAAGGCTGAAGTGAGGGTGATGGACATAAGCGGTCGCTTGGTAAAAGAGGAAGATCTTGGGAAATTAAATTCAGAGGAAACAAGTCACGTGATGAATGTATCGGATTTAAATCCGGGAGTTTACGTAGTGGAAATCCATAGCAGTGCCAAAGTAAAAAGGGTGAGTAAGTTGGTGGTTGCTAAATAAGAATTTATTTTTTGTCTTTGGTAAGTTTACCGTGTAAGTGTATCTTTAAGCAACGCGTTTTGCTTAAAAAGAAATAATGAATGCACTAATAAGACCTTACACCAAAAATGACAAAGAAGGCTGTCTGGAAG
>CAZMHW010000460.1:1148-3466 GCA_964566105.1 uncultured Akkermansia sp. | reverse complement strand
GACTATAGCTAATTGTTATGAAATGGCTTCAGCAAAAGGCAACGCTGTACCTTGTATCTCGGTGAATGAAAGTATGCGCAAGATTAGTAACAATGTCAATAATTCGGTTAACCGCAACGAGTATAAAATCATTCAAACACCTCAGTGTTTTCTGGTATCCAAAATTAAGAAGGCTTTTGAACAGGAATACAGTCCCGCTTACACGGACGACGCCACAGTTTTGGAATCCACAGGTGAAAAAATAGTGCTGGTGGAAGGGAATGAAGAAAACATTAAAATTACTTCTCCCCACGATTTATTAATAGGCGCTGCAATAATTAGCAAATGAGTAACGACGATATTATAGACGCCCTTGAAATCACGGCCAAGTTAATGGAACTTCATAATGAAAATCCGTTTAAATCGAAAGCCTATGTCAATGCTGCCTTTAAACTCTCGAAGATGCGATACAATTTTGAGGGTAAGACCCAGGAAGAGATCGAATCTATTGAAGGGATCGGTAAGGGTATTTCGGCAAAGATAGTGGAGTTGCTTTCTACCGGAACTACACCAGAACTGACGAAACTTATGGAAACTACACCCCCGGGTGTTGTCGACATGCTGGGAATCAAAGGTCTGGGACCGAAAAAAGTAAGACAGCTCTGGCTTGAATTGCAAGTTGAGAGTGTTGGCGAATTGCTTTATGCCTGTAACGAAAACCGGTTGGTAACCTTAAAAGGATTTGGAGAAAAGACCCAGACGCAGGTAAAACAAAACATAGAATTTAAGTTTGCCAATGCTAACAAATTTCATTTTGCAGCGTTAGAAAAGCCGGTAAATGAACTGATAGATCATATTTTAGAACATCAAAGCGAATTGCAGATAGCAGTTGTTGGGCAGATGGCCAGAAAATGTGAAATCATAGATAAGATTGAGATCCTTGTAGATGGTGAGATTCAGGGCGATCTTTCGGCTTCAGAAAAAATGATCCCACTTAAAATCAATTATGTTCGTTGTGAGCCGGGAGAATTTTTTTACAAGTACGTGGAATTGAGTTCCACGCCGCAACACCTGGAAAAAATAAATTTCCATAGCCTACAGGGCTCAGAATTTTTTTCGGATGAGGAAATATATGAAGCACTCGGTCTGCAATACATAGAACCAGAATTAAGAGAGGGACTAAACGAGGTGGAGTGTGCGCGGCAGCATGAAATTCCTCAACTGATCGAGCTGAGTGATCTGAAAGGTGTTTTGCACAACCACACAACTTATAGTGACGGAGTACACACGCTGAAGGAAATGGCGGACTATTGCCGCGAGCTGGGTTATCAGTATTTTGGCGTTTGCGACCATTCCAAAACGGCGGTTTATGCGAATGGCCTGGACATAGACAGAGTTGAACAGCAACAGCGGGAGATTGATAAATTAAATTCGGGTTATACCGATTTCAAAATATTAAAGGGAATTGAAAGCGACATTCTCAACGATGGCTCTCTCGACTATTCGGATGATATATTGGGCACGTTTGATTTTGTAGTAGCCTCAGTGCATTCTAATTTAAAGATGAACGAAGAAAAGGCTACTGAACGTCTTATTAAAGCGATCGAAAATCCGTATACTTCTATCCTCGGCCATCCTACGGGACGTTTGCTGCTGGCGAGAAATGGTTACCCGATCAATCATAAAAAAGTTATTGATGCCTGTGCCGCCAACAAAGTATCTATTGAATTAAATGCACATCCTTATCGGTTGGATATTGACTGGAGATGGATTCCCTACTGTGTTGAAAAAGGGGTGATGGTCTCTATAAATCCGGATGCCCATCACCGCGAAGGGTTTCATGATATGTATTATGGTGTGTGTGTGGCAAGAAAAGGAATGTTAAGCGCAGAGCATTGTTTGAACGCTTTGTCTTTAGATGAAATCCTAAAAAAGTTTAAGAAGTAATGCCAATTCTCAATTCCATAGCGAGCTGGTTAATGAAAAAACGTATGCACCAGATAGAACTTTTTATCAAGTACCCTATCGATGTGCAGATGGAATGGATGTATAGTCTGGTGAGAGACGCCTCTGAAACCGAGTACGGCAATAAATTTAATTTTTCAGAAATTCAGAATTACGAAGACTTTAAAAATAAAATCCCACTTAACGATTACGAATCTCTAAAACCTTTGATTGAAAGAACCAGGAGAGGAGAACAAAATTTGTTGTGGCATTCGGAAATAAAATGGTTTGCCAAAAGCAGTGGTACCACTGACAAAAGTAAATTTCTTCCGGTAAGCCAGGAAAGTCTGGATGGGTGCCATTATAACGCCGGACGGGATATGGTTACGCTGCAA
>CAZMHW010000460.1:0-1138 GCA_964566105.1 uncultured Akkermansia sp. | reverse complement strand
GGTAAAAATCTGGCTCTCGGTGGTAGTTTTAAAGAAGATACCTTTGGGGACTATAATTCGTTTCATGGGGACGTAAGCGCCATCATTATCCGCAATCTTCCCATGTGGGCTGATTTTTTCAGAGCACCTGATGTAAGTATTGCTCTTATGGACGAGTGGGAGAGTAAGCTGGAGCAAATGGCTCTGAGCATGATGAATGAAAATGTGACCAGCCTGGCGGGTGTACCAAGTTGGATGCTTGTTTTACTCAAACGTATTTTAAAAAAGAAAAACGCTGAAACCATTCACGAAGTATGGCCTAATCTGGAAGTATATTTTCACGGAGGCGTAAGTTTTACACCGTACAAAGAACAATTTATTGAATTGTTTGGGAATAACAAGGTCAATTTTATGCAGCTCTACAACGCTTCTGAGGGTTTTTTCGGAATTCAGGATCAGTTGAAGAGTGATGAAATGTTGTTGATGCTGGACTATGGTATTTTTTACGAATTTATGGACATTAAGGACATAGGAACCAGCAATGCACATAAAAAAGTAATTCATCTGGATCAGGTAAGTGAGGGGGTGGATTACTCCATGATCATCACAACAAATGCGGGTTTGTGGCGTTATCAGTTGGGAGACGTGATCCGCTTTACGAGTACTAATCCTTACCGGTTCATTATTACCGGACGTACCAAACAACATATTAATGTTTTTGGAGAAGAATTAATGGTACACAACACGGACGCAGCCATAAAAGCCGCCTGCGAAAAGACGCATGCCATGGTGAAAGATTACACCGTTGCACCCGTGTTTATGACCAAAACCTCAGGGGCTCACGAGTGGTTGATTGAGTTTGAAAAGGAACCAAATAGTTTTGAGTATTTTATTTCTGTGTTGGACGAAGCTTTAAAAAAGCAAAACAGCGATTACGAAGCGAAAAGGTATAATGATTTTGTAAATAACTATCCGGAAAAGAATAAATATTATCATTTAAATAGTGTTTATAATTTCATAACTCATTTTGCTGATATTAAAGATTTAGCTGCTTCAAATGCAGCTTATAAATTATTGGATACTTATTTTGACTATATAACTTTCAACACAATTGATTCATTAGAAAAATGTAAATACATATTTTATCATTACATACAAC
>CAZMHW010000459.1:0-3480 GCA_964566105.1 uncultured Akkermansia sp. | reverse complement strand
GCGTGTGACACGTTTTGCCAGTTTCAAGGCGACTTCTACGGCTTCACTTCCGCTGGTGTTAAAATAAACCGTGTCCAGTTGTTTTTGAAGAAGTTTACTTTAAGCCGTAGCGTATTTTACCTGAGGACTTTGGTTAAACTCTCCATACACCATCAGGTGCATAAATGTTTCGGATTGATGTCGGATGGCTTCTACTACTTTAGGATGGCAATGTCCGACATTACTCACAGAAATACCGCTGATCAGATCAATGTATTCTTTGCCGTTTTTGTCGTATAGCTTAACCCCTTTGGCATGTTCAATGTTTACATCCACGCCGAGCAGCGGAAGATCGGATGTTTGGGCAACGTGGCGTAAAAATAATTCGCGTTGGTTCATGGCAATTCTTTTTCAACACGGAGTCCTGAGTGCGAGAGAAACACAGGGTTAATTTTTCTCAGTGTCCTCATTTTCTCTGAGACTCTGTGTTAAATGGCTTTACTAAATTAATAAACAACTCCCTTCCTTCTCTGGGCGGTATGGAATTGTAAGCAGCTTCGTAAGTAGTTACTGAGAATAAATCTTTAAAGTAATTTGTGTATTCTCCT
Organism: uncultured Akkermansia sp.; assembly: GCA_964566105.1. GTDB lineage: Bacteria > Bacteroidota > Bacteroidia > B-17B0 > Aurantibacillaceae > Aurantibacillus. The sequence goes on along the minus strand of CAZMHW010000459.1, from coordinate 2,893 downwards.
TTGTTGCCTCCAAAGGGAGGTTGATCTGTATTTAAAGGTGCGTCGAACAAGAGTCCAACCAACCTGCCACCTGGCTTCAGCAAACTGTGCATTTTGGTAAAGTACTGCTGACGCAGGGTAGGGTTAAGGGCGCAGAAAAAGGTTTGTTCGATAATAAGGTCAAATTGCAGGCCGGGTGAAGGCGAAGCCGGAGTGTTTAATTCAAAAAAATCGCCCAAAAGCAAATTTTCTTCTTTAATGGCCGGACATCTTTTTTTTAGATTTTGCAAGGCTTCGGGTGCAAGGTCGCATACAAATACATTCGTAAACCCTTTGTTGACAAGGTATTCTGCCTCATAAGCATTTCCGGCGCCGGGAATCAGGATAAAAAGATCTTTGTTTTTTAACTGATCGATGTAGTTTTTAAGAGGCGTTGAAACATAACCTATATCCCAACCGAAGTCGTTTTGTAAATAACGGTCGTTCCAGTATTTTGCATCAAGATTCAAATTCACTTTTTTCAGCTACTTTAAATTTAACAGATTCCACACTTTGACGGTTCCGTTTTAAAATGGTGATATCGTATCCGTCCTTTTTACGTTTGTCGTTAACAGCTGGAATCCGTCCGAAAAGAAAATTAATATAACCAGAAATGGTCTCGTATTGCGGGTTTTCAGGAAGAGCAATCGGTAATATCTGGTTCACATCGGTAATGGCGGCCTGGGCGTGTACGATGAATTCCGTATCACTTTTTTTCTCCACGCTCGGTGTTTCCTCATCGTGTTCATCCTGAATTTCACCCACCAATTCTTCAATAATGTCTTCCATGGTTACCAATCCGGCGGTAGAGCCAAATTCGTTGGTGACAATGGCCATTTGATAATGATGCTTTTGAAAATCACGCAACAGTTCGTTGATCTTCATGCTTTCCGGTATAAAATGTACCGGACGCATGATTTCTTTTAAACTTTTGAATTTATTATCTATTAAGGCTTTTAAAAGGTCTTTGCTGTGCACAATACCAATAATGTTGTCAATATCGCCAAGGTACAGAGGAAGCCTTGAAAACCCTTCTTCAATCACACGTTTGGTGATTTCATTTTTTCCTAGTTCAACATCCAGCGCAACAACGCGGTTTTGAGGCACCATTACCTGTTTTACAATGCGGTCGTCAAAATCGAACACGTTTTGGATGAGTTCGTTCTCACTCGGTTTAATGGCACCACCTTCTTCACTTTCGGTCAGAATTAAACGTAATTCCTCTTCCGAGTGAAAGTCTTCTTCACCCACTTTTTTCACTCCCATAATTCGTAAGGCCAGGTTGGAAGATTGATTTAAGAACCAGATGAACGGAGAGCATATAAAATAGAAAATGCGCATTGGCAGTGCTATGAACAAGGTAGCCTGCAGGCAATATTTAATACCGATCATTTTTGGGATCTGTTCTCCGATAGTAACGTGGAAAAAGGTTAGTAGTGTTAATGCAATTGTTAAAGACACACCGTGGTTTGCAACTCCCTGCAATCCCGGAAATATGTTCTGCAGGATGTGCGAAATAGTTTCTTCTCCTACCGCACCTAAGGCGAGAGAGGCCAGTGTAATACCTAATTGAGTGGCAGATAAATAAGCATCCAGTTTTTCGAGCATGGTTTTGGCCAGTTTGGCCCTGCTGCTGCCTTTTTGGGCCTTTACGTCGAGCTGGGAGGCCCGTACTTTAACCAAAGCAAATTCGGCGGCTACAAAAAAACCATTAGTAAGAATGAGTAAAAAGGTAATAAAAAGATCGGCGCCCATATAAATGTTAATCAAAGATAAGAATTTTGAGAAATTGAAAGGAAAACTAAGCGTTTAGCTTTTTCAATTGCTCTTCTTTTAGTGCAATAATTTGTTTGAGGAGGTTGATCTCAATATTGAGTTCTTTTGCAGTTTTAAGGTCGTCGTCACCGGTCCACAATTTGTTGATATAATACGGTTTTTCATTAAAATTGAACTTGGAATGGTCGGCCCTGAAAAAACTGTACAAAGGTACCCTCAGAGCCTTGGAAATAGCTTCGAGGTTGCGGAGCTCGAGTGTTTTATTATTCAGCTCCATGGTCAGGCCCTCCTCGGTCATATGAAGGTACTCGGCCAATTGGGTAAACGTATAGTTCTCTTTAGATAAGATCTCTATTATTTTTGACTTGATATCCATATCACAAAGTTATTATAATGACGGTATTTTGCTAATAAAAAAAGCCGGTTTTATTAACCGGCTTTTTAAGGTATGGTGTAAGACGATTAGTCTTTTTTATCGTTGTTGTTTTGGATTTTTTCGCGGATACGAGCGGCTTTACCGGTACGATCGCGTAAGTAGAATAGTTTGGCACGACGAACGATACCTACTTTATTTACTTCGATTTTGTCAATAAAAGGAGAAGCGATAGGGAAAATACGTTCAACACCTACACCGTTACTCATTTTACGTACGGTGAAAGAAGCAGTAGCTCTTTCGTTTTTACGTTGGATTACAACGCCTGTAAATTGCTGAATACGTTCTTTATCACCCTCTTTAATTTTGTAAGAAACAGTGATGGTATCACCTGCTTTAAAAGAAGGGTGACTGTGGTTAGCTGTAAGCTGATTTTTTACGTAGTCTAATAAAATGCTCATTTTATTTTGTTTTTATTTATTAACCGTTCCAGCATTCTTTACCTTGTGTAAACAGCGGCTTTGAAACAGGGAGGCAAATATACAAATATTTTATGAAAACATGCAAATTTTACCGGGTAATTTTATATTTTTGCGCCGTCAACGGTAAATTTTGCCGTTTACTCAAGTGTCGCGAGGTTAACTCGCGATGGCGAGTTAACCTCGCCATTTGTCCCGATTGTTTTCGGGAAGTATAACAGGCCCAGGTGTTGGAACGGTATACAAG
>CAZMHW010000458.1:0-3481 GCA_964566105.1 uncultured Akkermansia sp. | reverse complement strand
CCAAAACGTAAAATCCACTTTGGAGTAGAGGTTAAAATCTCATTAACTTCATCTGTTCTTATTACTATTTCTTTTTTCGCGTTCACAGGTATTTAATTTCCCAGCTCTAATTGGTTTTTCACTAACTCATAATAAGAACCATTAAGAATTACTAATTCTGCATGAGTTCCTTTCTCAATGATTTGCCCTTTATCTAATACAATAATTTGATCGGCATTTTTCACGGTGCTTAGTCGGTGTGCTACTACTACGACAGTTCTATTTTTAAAAAACGCATTCAGGTTATTCATAATTACCTTTTCATTGTTGGCATCCAATGCGCTAGTCGCTTCATCAAAAAACAGGTACTGCGGGTCTTTATAAACTGCCCTTGCGATTAAAATACGCTGTTTTTGCCCTGTACTTATACCTATCCCCTCCATGCCAATTTTAGTGTTATAACTCAAAGGCAAATTTTCAATAAACTCTTTAATATTTGCTACTTCCGCAGCATGGCGTAAACGTACTTTGTCGATTGTATTGTTTGTTCCTACTGCTATATTATGAGCAATTGTATCAGAAAAAATATATCCCTCCTGCATAACAACACCGCATTTATCCCGCCATAATTTTGAAGAGAGGTTTTTGATATTTATAGTATTTAACAAAACGTTACCCTCCGTTGGCTCATAAAACTTTAGTAGAATTTTCATAAGGGTAGTTTTCCCGCTCCCACTAGTTCCTACTATTGCTGTTATCTTATTGGATGGTATATTAATGGATAAGTTTTTTAAAACGGGATCGTTTCCAACACCTTCATATTTAAAACTAAGATCTTGGATATGGAAACTAGAATTGTCTTCAATCTCAGAAATAAATTCTTTGTCTTTGGGTTCTTCATCTTCTCTATTATGTATTTCATTTAAACGTTCTAAGCTTAATCGGGCATCTTGTAAATGTTGGATAAAGCTTACCATTTCCATTACAGGAGCATTTAACTGCCCTGTAATGTAACTAATTGAAAGCATCATACCTAATGTTACCTGACCGTCTAATACTAATTTGGCAGCTAAAAAAGTAATAATTATGTTTTTAAACTCATTAATGAGCGCTGAGCCCGAATTTTGAGTTGTTGTCAAGGACAAACTTTTCAGGTTAATTTTAAATAATTTAACCTGGAGCGCTTCCCATTGCCAACGTTTTTCTCGTTCAGCGTTATGCAATTTTATTTCTTGCATACCATTAATAAGTTCCATTACTTTACTTTGGTTTTTACTACTTTGACTAAAGCGCTTATAATCTAAATCAGCTCTGCGCTTTAAGAAAAAGCTAATCCACAAAAAATATAAAAATGTTCCAATCAAAAAAACTACAAAGATTTTAATACTATACCATGCAAGAACCCCACTGAAAATAATGAAGTTAAACGCTGAAAATAAAGTGTTAAGAGATGAGCCCGTTAAAAATGACTCTATACGATTATTGTCATTTATTCGCTGTACAATATCACCAATCATTTTAGTATCAAAGTAACTAATCGGTAATTTCATTAATTTTGCGAAAAAATCAGAGACCAGAGAAATATTAACCCGACTGCTGACGTGCATTAGTATAAAGCTACGAATCACTTCAATGGTGGTTCTTCCAAAGAATACCATCAACTGTGAAGCTAGTATCAAATAAATAAAATGAAGGTCTTTGTTTTGTACGCCTATATCTACGATACTTTGTGTAAGGAAAGGAAAAATAAGTTGTAATAAACTACCTGCCAATAAACTAAGCAAAATTTGAAATAAAGCTTTGCGATGGGATTTTAAATAACCGAATAAAAGACTGAAACTTTGTTTTTTTTCATTACTTACTTTTTCATTTATTTCCGATAAATCTTTATAAAACTCAGGACTTGGGTCTAACAAAAGTAAAACCCCTTCATCTTTACCATCACTTCCCCAACTTTTTAAAAAATCCTCCTTACTATAAATCAACATCCCATGACTGGGATCCGCTGTAAAAACTTTATTACCTTTTATCTTATAAACAACAATAAAGTGATTTTGATTCCAATATGCTATACATGGGAGAGGCGCATCGTCTTTTAATTTGTCGAAATCGACTTTTACCCCCATCGTTCTAAAGCCTATTTTTTCGGCGGCTTCACTTAATCCTTGTAAATTTGCACCTTCCCTTGTTGTACCGCTTATTTGAATAATATCGGGTAGACTAAAGCTTTTTCCATAATATTTGGTTATCATACGCAAACAAGTAGCACCACAAGCCATTTCGTCAGGTTGTTTATAGAAGGGAAATGCGCTCATTGAATATTACCTATTTTGTTGAACATTAAAAAAAACTCCCCAACGTTGCAAATATATCTTTAGTGGAGGTAAACCCATAGAAAACCTTCTCTTATCAACATTTTCCGGGTCGGAAAGTTGATATAAATATAATCCACCCAATCTCCCGTTGGATATGAGTTGCGTTCCATATAGTTGAGATTTTTGTTGATCCATAAGTAGTCGATCTTTCATATAAGCATAATCTGCCCAATTAGCTTCGTTAATTTTACAATTAGCTTCTACTAGTGGTAAATATTTCTCTAAGTAAGACGAATCAGAGTGCTGCACTATTAAAAACGCTGAGGATGATGCAGTTTCACCAAATTCAGACTTTTTAGGCCAGCCGTATTGATTTACAATGCTATCCAATTGCTTAATATTATTTCTAGTAACAATTGCTTTTATTTTCCATAAGGAGTCGGTAATACTATTTCGATAACCTAACTGTTTAAAATAAAACTCCATATCTGAGAAGTAAGCTTGGTCTGAAATTAGCATAGTCCATAGTTTTTTAGTTACTTCTGAATCCCTAAATTTTTGTTTTCTTTTAAATTGAACTTTGGACAACTGTTCGTTGATAATCCCCTCCCACTTTTGGGTTTTAATTAGGTTAAACCACGCCGGCGACGTAACCGAACTGGCACTACTGTCTGATTTTAAATGAAGATTAAGATAAAAAAAAGCCAAATGTTCATTTCCAATTAGGCTATATTGCTGAGCTAACTGATAATAAATTGAATCATTAAGGTCTTTTTCCTTTGCGATTAAAAGAGAATCAATTTTCTTTAAATGCAAGTTCACCAACTCCTTTTGTATCGAATATATATTCTTATTTTTACTTCTTTGTTCATTGCCACAACGGCAAAATATTAGAACATGAAAAAAACATATAGTTAGTGTAATAATTTTATTAACCATGACATTAGACATTCAAGTTTAAATTCTTGTGTGATATTTCAGTTCTAACATAACTGACACCAGCAAATTTATTCTACTCAAGGGGTACATCAAACAATTCTTGCATCTTGTAGTAAGAAATCGCTTTGTACTTCGATTTTATATTTTTCCAGTCCTCCCATTTATTGTTGTATGGGTCGTACCCACATTTCAGAGGTTTACTATAAATATCTCCTGGGTCTTCTGTATAGGCTCTACAATCAGTACAT
>CAZMHW010000457.1:0-3492 GCA_964566105.1 uncultured Akkermansia sp. | reverse complement strand
AGCGACGGAAGAGGAATGTCTTGGGTCATTGTTTTACCCATGACATTTTTGCTTACCGTTGCGTGGGGTATGATTTTCGACAGAATTAAAAATAAAATTAAGGCCGACAAAAGACCAAGCGAATAGCTAGACTCAAGCTTTGTGTAACGGCCAACCACTCACAGCAAGCAAGCGACCACCTTTTGCGGATTAGCTCCTAAATGTGTAACTTGACATAGCAAAAGGCGGACGCCTGCTTGCAGAACGTTAGTGCCAATTGACATGACGAAAGTGTTAAGCATAATATTTATTCTCGTTGACTGTTTCATATTCGGACAATCAAACAGATTTGACCCCGGACAGGCACCTGACACTTTACTCCGTTTGACATTCAAACAAAAAATAGACAAAGCAACCAAATTCGATTGTGAATATATAAAGTTAAAAGTTGTAGACCTTGACACAATCAATTATAGTTTATCGTTAGACGTTGAGTTTCTTTTTCCAGATAAGGCATTAACAGAATTAGTGGGTAAAATAATCAGTACATCATCAAACAGGACAAAAAAAACACTTCATATTGTTACAGCAAAATCTCGCTTTTCTGATTCACCCAAAACAAGGCTTGTTGTAAGTGATTCTAGCCTAAAGGTTGCTTCAATAAACAGCATGGAAATAAACAAACAAATTTATTTTGCGATCGGACTTGAAGTTGGGAAAATGTGCCCAACTTTTAATTTATATCTTGAATTTTCGCCAAACGACTGGTACTTCTTTAAATATGAGTGCGGTGACATGAAATCAGTTTCCTCTGACAAGGACTACAACAATTTATTAGAAAAGTCAGGACATAAAGGTTGCTACACTTATGGTTTGACTGCGCCTGTGCAACGCACTAAATTTTTGCATGAACTTAGTAGGACAAACAACTGGCACTAACAGCAAACTAGCGCCACCGCGGACGAGAACAGCTTCTGTGCATGCAAAAGCAATTTACGGGCAGACAATTTTTAGTTTTGCTTTTGCGTAGTATATTTATAACTTCACGGTGGACACGCGAACTTTTAGTAACCGGCGGCATTGGAGTATGGCGGCGGCGCCAGTTCGCCAAACGTCCGTTAGTTACAATAGCTGGACAAACTTGGGCTCAAATCGACAAATGAAGCTAACGACATTTATCTTATTATTTTTCGGACAACTAATTTTAGCTGGTCAAACTCCCGTGACAATTAAGGTTAAAAAACCAGCACCTAATTTAAAAAACGAAATGCAGACAGACTCCGTTTTCTTTGACGAGCAAGAAAATTCTTTATATTCTAAGACATCAGGTTACGCAAACAGGTTTAAGACATTAAAGCATTGTAACGTAATTTATAAAAGCAAAAGAAGATCAGGAACAATTACTCTGAGAAAGAATGAACTTTCCCAACAAGTTGAAGCCCTTTTTTACGTTAAGACAAAAAAAATGGAAATCAAATTTACAGACATCATTTTGTATTCTGATAGCCTTAATGCAAATGAAAGAAAATGTCCGCCACTAACTATTACTGTTTATAAAAAAAGGGACTTCCATTTTTATTTCGGATCAAGGGGTCGAATTATTTCACCAATTCCAATGTGGCGGACACTTCAGACGACAATTGAGTATAAATAAGCCACAGTACCTAACACCAACTACACGACCATTTTTTGCGGGTTAATGCTCAAATCTGCGTTCGTGTTTGCACTCCGGCAGATAAATGTGTAACTTGACATAGCAAAAAACTGCCAGTAGCCGCAAACCGTTATAGGTAAGTGGGCAGACATAAACCCTGCAAAAACATGACAAGACCTTTTACAATATTAATTCTTACGCTTTTTTTTGTCAGCATGCACGGACAAACCAACAACGCTGAAGATAAACACCCCATAGACATCAGACTTGAAAATTGTCATTCTATTGATTCAAATCAAACAACATATGGTATGATGAACTGTGAGGCTGTAGCGCGGGACGAATGGGATAAGGAAATGAATAAATATTATAAGCTTCTCATGGACACTTTGCCGACGGAAGAAAAAACTAAATTAAAAGCAGCTCAAATTGCATGGCTAAGTTATCGTGAAAAAGAGAGAGAATTCTCGTCAACAATGTATTACAATATGTTGGGTACAATGTACCGGGTTACTGCTGCTGGACGTTCTTGTGATATCGTTCGACAAAGAGCATTGGAACTAAAAGCATATTACGACACTTTTACATTCAAGTAACTGCTGACACCTAAACAAGACCTACCTGTGCGCGCTCACCATACATATAAAACGGGGCATTGGCGCCAGCCGCACGATTGTACATGCAAAAGCAATTTACGGGCAGACAACCTTCCTACTGATTGGCTAAAAGTCCACTGGACTTTGCCCATATTTGCTTTTGCTGGGTTTATTTTTAACTTCACGGAGACATCGGAGGCTTTTAGCATCGTCGAATTCGTTTTCGCCGGCGCCTAGCTGCAATCCGTTATAGGCAATAAGCGCGGACGAATTTCGTTAACAAGACATCATCCTGACAAATGAACAACTCCTGCCGACGGGCATACTCATTCTCGACAATTTTTGTTTACATAGTTTTTTCTCTGACAACAACCTCGTGCATCACAGACACACGGTATTCACAAGGTTATACGGACAAAAAATTTGCTTCAATAAAAATCAACATGACAGAAAGGCAAGTTTTGGACATATTAGGCAATCCTTTGACTCGTTGGCGACCTTACCTGTATACAAACTTCCAAGACAAAAAACATTTCGTTGGACTTCAATACAGCGACAGTCCAAGCAGTACGCATTATAACCTGCGACAAATTTACCTTGATAGTGGTAAAGTTGCCGAAATAATAAGTTACTTATACGTTGACTAAAACTTCTTTTTCCAACTTGGCGGACACGTGACTTGACGCATCCTATGTGTCACTTACTGCCTATAACAGCGGTCTTGCAACCGTTTTTTGCGTGTTAGCGCTCAAATGCATAACTTGGACTTAGCAAAAACTCCGTAGGATCTCAATGCCCAAAAGTTGCAATTTTATGACAAAAAAACTTCTCATAGTACTTTCGATAGTATTTCTTTCAAATAAATACATTGCCTGCGACTGTTTTTTGGGTGAAGAAGATTTTTATGAAAAATTTCGTTTGACAAAACTCTCCTGTGTGGGTAAGGTGACGAAAAAAATAGATCAGACACATTATGAATTTACAATCCTGAGGATATTTAAAGGCTCTCTGGAGAATAAAATTATCGTTCGGTCTTCAAACTTCGCTTCTTGTGGGCTCGGTGAATTGGAAACCGGAGATGTTTATCTTATTTCTCCAATTTTTGATCCTTTGAATAAGGTGTATGATGTTTCGACTTGTCGGCTTAATAGGAAAGACAAGTCAGAGAGATTTAAAATGGATACAATTTCGCTTGCTGCCTTATCCAGTCAAAATACCATTTTAGATATTCCGTATTTTAAAGGGCAAGTTGTTAATGGTAAA
>CAZMHW010000456.1:0-3497 GCA_964566105.1 uncultured Akkermansia sp. | reverse complement strand
TTTGTTCCGCAAACTGTACCTCTGGAAGAGGGTGAAGAAGACGGCGGAGCCCACTAATACAATAATTTTTTATAATTTGAAAGACCCCTTAACTGGGGTCTTTTTTTTGACCAAATTTTGCCGTCTTTCGGTAAGATAGCTAGTCATATACTTGAAGAGGTCTTGAGTATTTTCTTCTTTTTTATGAGTACATTTAAGAGTCATTTGTAAACCAATGACGGTCTGAGCATTTAAAATAAAACATGGAGACTTACGAGACATTAAGTGGAGCTATTGACTCACTGAGAAACCAGGGATATACCCTGGATTTTAACCTGGAGGAGAATAGAATTGTGTGTACACACGGGAAGTACATGCTGGAACCGGAGGAATTCGAGATTGATAAATCGTTCCGTTTTGACGTAGACGAAGATCCTTCCGATCAGGCTGTATTGTATGCCATATCCTCGCACAATCATCAAATAAAGGGGTTATTGGTAAATGGTTATGGAAACTATTCAGACCCCCTGACGGACAAAATGATTAAGAAATTAAAGTAGGAAAGAGTATTCATAAAAGGAACGGACGAGACTTTACAAAAGCAGAGCAGGTTAAGCTCTTCTGGAAATAAATTTATAGGATAATTAAAATGGAAAACATGAAAATGAGAGTAATTCTTACAGGTGCGACCGGAATGGTGGGGGAAGGCGTTTTACATGAGTGTATTCTGCATCCCGAAGTAGAAGAAATTCTGATCCTGACAAGAAAACCATCCGGCGTGAATCATGCTAAGGTAAAGGAACTGGTTCATTCGGACTTTTACGATTTGTCGCCAATTGCGGATCAATTGAAAAATTACAATGCGTGTTTTTTCTGCCTGGGAGTGTCTTCTGTGGGTATGAATGAAGTGGATTACACAAAGGTAACTTACACGCTCACACTTCACGTGGCACAGGTTTTGTCAAAACACAATCCGGAGATGACCTTTTGTTATGTCTCTGGTGCAGCAACCGACACGACGGAGAAGGGAAAGATGATGTGGGCCCGTGTTAAGGGGAAAACGGAGAACGATCTACAGAAATTGCCCTTTAAAAAGGTGTACTTGTTTAGACCCGGATACATGAATCCGACGAAAGGGTTAAAAAATACTTTAAAATATTACAAGTACATTTCCTGGCTTTACCCTTTTTTACGGTTGGTGTTTCCTTCGGGAGTATCTACTTTAAAGGAGTTGGGTTTGGCCATGATCAACAGCGCGTTAATGGGTTACGAAAAACCTGTGTTAGAGGTGAAAGACATTGTAAAGCTGGCCAAAAACAACTAAACTTTTTTTTCAGTGAAATGTTTAAAAAAAGGAGTTTGAGGAATACAAAGTCTGAATAAGAAATACAAAAACTATGAAATATGCCAAACTACAAAGAAGTGTTTGAAAACAATCTCCGGTGGATTGAAAAGAAAAAATCGAGCGACGTTAATTTTTTTGAAAAACTCGCCAAAGATCAGCATCCTGAATACTTATACATCGGTTGCAGCGATAGCAGGGTTACGGCGGAAGATCTCATGGGAGCTGAACCAGGCGAGGTGTTTATACACCGTAACATTGCCAATCTGGTAAATGCAACAGACCTTAATGTTATGTCTGTTATTAACTATGCAGTGCGGCACCTTGGTGTAAAACACATAGTTGTGTGCGGGCATTACAATTGTGGAGGCGTAAAGGCAGCTATGCAGCCAAAAGACATGGGTATTCTCAATCCCTGGTTAAGAAACATCCGTGATGTGTACCGTTTGCACATGGTGGAGTTGGATGCTATTAAAGACGAACATCAACGGTATAACCGACTGGTGGAATTAAATGTACAGGAACAGTGTGTAAATGTGATCAAATTGGCCAGTGTACAACAAGAGTATACCAAACGAAATTTCCCTCTGGTACACGGCTGGGTTTTCGATATCCACTCGGGTAAAATCATTGATCTAAAATTAGATTTTGTGAAAATCCTTAAGGATATTCAGAAAATTTACAACCTTGTGGAATAAAATTTGTTCTGATCTCGATACAAACGCGAATGGAGCACTTTGTTGCGGGATTACATCAAAATGTTGTTTACCGGCGCTAAAGGCGCCGGAAGATCTTTTTCGTCCAGCATATCTCTCAGGTCGATTTCAATGGTTCTGCTAATACTGCTGATAGGAACATCGTTGGCGCCGCCCTCGAAGGGATTTTCGGTGGATTCACCTATACGTTCCATAATGTAAAACACCCAGGCAACAATAACGGAAACCGGAACCGTTACCCATATAAAAAGCTCTCCAACTTCCTTTGAGATCTTCCCAAACTCCTGTAAAAATCCTAATGGAAGAATTGTTACGAATAACCGAATAAACATTTGATTGATGGTTGCAAACTGACGTGGGTAGGGGAAGTTTTTAATACGTTCGGCTTTTCCCTGATGATCGTACAAAGCAACCAGAGTTTTTTCCAATTCAATAAAATCAAATTCAGAAAGTTTACCTGATTCTTTCAGTTTTCTGAGATGGGAGGATTGAAGGTTTATGATCTGGGTCGCACGATTTTTCTTTCCCAGAATATACTCCTTCTCTTCTTTACTTAAAAACGGAGTCAGTTCATCTTCGAGCTTTGATTCTTTTTCCGGCACTTTATAAATCCGCTGGTATTCTATGTTACTCTTTAATGACATGTTTTCCCATACCCTTGGTTCTCTGAGCTGGTATCTGAGCGCGGTTACCCAGGCGAGGTGTCTGTAAAAAAGAGCCTGAATTTCAGTTTTATCGCACTTCACTGTGTCTTTCACCAGAATTCCCCAGGCCCGGCTGGAGTTAATGATAGCACCCCAGATTTGTCTCGCTTCCCAGAGTCGGTTATAGGATTGTTTGTTTTTATAAAAAATAAAGAATTCAGCGGCCGTAACAAACAGGGCTATGGGTACCCAGGGAACTATGAGCCACTTTACTTCGAAAAAATAATATAAGGCGGTTGGAATGGTAGCTACGATGATGAAGTTGTAAATGTCTCTTCTGGTCCAATAGATAACTTCTTTGAGTGTGAATCTTCTCCCTGAATGCATAGTTTTAGTGTGAATACAAAGTACAAAATAATTCTGAGTTCGTAACTCAAAACTATTTTGTACTTTTCACATGACGATTCCAAACAGATGTTAAATTCTATCGATAACTATTTTTTCTCTAAAGAAGAACCTACAAAGAGTTGTTTGTTATTCCTTAGATCTCGGATTCTCGGATACGATAAAAATATTACTGAAACCTGGAAATACGGCATGCCCTTTTATTGTTACAAAGGCAAAATATTTTGTTATCTATGGACACACAAAAAGTTTCTTCAACCCTATATTGGAATTGTGGAGGGACAATAAATAAACCATCCGGAACTGATTCAGGAAAAACGCGCGCGTATGAAAATACTTCTGGTGGATGCCGCCCAGGATATTCCCGTGAAGAAAATCGATTCTATTTTTAAAGACGTATTGAAATTATAT
>CAZMHW010000455.1:0-3508 GCA_964566105.1 uncultured Akkermansia sp. | reverse complement strand
AAATTCTGCAAAGGGTTTTTTCCAGATCATGTAATCTACAAGACCCTGGGTTAAAATAACCATGGTAAAAAAGGAAAGGCAGAGCAATAAGATGTTTTTAAACGACGTACGCTGAAGGAGGAGCGCCAGTCCGATCCCGGCGGAAATAAACACCGTTTGAAAACGAACGGAAAAGGCGAGACCCAGATAAATTCCAGCGAGCAAAAAAGAATTCGCGCTCTTGTCCTTTTTCAAATAATAAATAGCCATAAGGATCAAAGGCACACACACAAACTCCACCAGGTTCCGTACACTCATAAAGGGCATAAACCAGAAAAGGGCAAGAAAAATCCCTACATACCAGGCTACTTTTTTAGAGGCGTACTGTTCGGTTATTTTGTATCCATACTTAATAATGAGGAGTGACCAGAGCGCGTGCAAAAAACGGATCACATACATTTTTGACTGCGGGTTCTCCATGCCAATAAAATGAAGGAACTTGAAGATGTAGTAATGAATGCCTATGTAAAACAAGGAATGTCCCTGTGGGGTTCTGGAAGGATCTCTCGCATCGGGGAGCCAGTTATTGTAATCGTAACCATCTACCCAGCTTTGCGAAGATTCAATGATGAGAAAATGGTCGTCGTGCCAGCCAAAGCCTTTACTGAAAATAACAGAGACCATGCGCACAAGAAATCCAATAATAAGTAATTGTTGTAATGGGGTATAATGTAATTTAAACCACTGAGTCAGCTGTTTCATTTCTGTGCTGTTTTATAAAAGTAAAGGGCAACAAAAGAAAAAATGATGTTGGGAACCCAAACCGCAATAAGAGGAGAGGCCACGTCGGTAGTAGCAATGGTAATAAAGACGTACATCAACATAATGTAAATACAGCTTAAAAAAAGACCGAGGGCCATTTGGAGTCCCACACCACCACGTACTTTTCGTGAAGAGACACAAACACCGATAATGGTGAGGATAAAGGTTGCGAATGGCACGGAGGTGCGTTTGTAAAGTTCCACTTCGTATTGCACGATGCGGTTAGATCCTTTTGCCTTTTCGCGGGCAATGTATTCTCTGAGTTCGAAATAAGCCTTGGTTTCTATCTTACTTTCGTCCCTCCACATGTCAATGGGATAAAACTCCAGTTTTATTTTTTTTGTCGGATAAAACGCTGTGATTTGTTTGTAGATAGGTTTTTGATTTTTCAGTGTGTCCAGATGATCCTGCACGCTGATGCGGCGTTCGCGCACGTTTGTGAAAATCCACTCCTGCGAAAGACTGTCCCAGGTCATATGATCGGCCGTTAAAAAATACGTCTGTTTGTTTTCAACGATATTTTCGATACTCACCTTGTATCCGGTATTTATTTTATTGTCGTAGCTTTCAATGTAAAGTAAGGTGTTGGTTCCTATTTTGCGGTGAATGTTTTGTTCGTCGTTGTTATAGTTTTTGTTGATCCACTTGTCTTCAAACCCAATTTTAATTTTAAAGGCTTTTGGCAAAATAAAATGATTCATGATCAGGGAACCAAAAGAGATTAAGAAGGCACCCAAAATGTAGGGACGCAGAATGCGGTTAAAACTTGTTCCACTGCTCAGAATGGCGATGAACTCCGTTTGCTGCGCCATTTTGGAGGTAAAGAAAATAACCGAAATAAATATGAAGAGCGGACTGAAAAAGTTTCCGTAATACGGAATATACATTAAATAATAATCGCCGATAATTTCCCGTAACGGAATGTCGTTGGTGCTGAAAGTAGGCAGTTTGTCTTTAATGTCGAACACAATAAAGATCATGAGAATAAGGGTAATAGAAAAGAAGAAGGTCGTTAAGAACTTTTTTAAAATGTATTTATCTAACTTCTTTAAAAACATGCCTTACAAACGTTGCGCTACTTGTTTGACCATTTTATTTTTCCATTCACTGAAACTACCATCCAGTATTCTTTTTCGGGCTTCTTTCACCAACCAGAGGTAAAATCCTAAATTGTGCACACTCGCTATTTGCGCGGCCAGCAATTCGTTACATACCAGTAAGTGACGCAGGTAGGCTTTTGTGTATTGTTTGTCCGCAAAGGTCGTTCCATTTTCATCCAGGGGAGAAAAATCGTTTTTCCATTTCTCGTTGCGAATGTTAATGATCCCATTTTGAGTGAAAAGAAGTCCGTGACGCGCGTTACGGGTGGGCATCACGCAGTCAAACATGTCAATGCCCAGGGCGATACTTTCCAGAATATTTACCGGAGTTCCAACACCCATCAGGTAGCGGGGTTTGTCTTTGGGTAGAATATTGGTCACTACTTCTGTCATCGCGTACATTTCTTCCGCGGGTTCGCCCACGCTTAATCCACCAATGGCGTTTCCAAACGCGTTTTTAGAAGCAATGTATTCTGCTGATTCTATGCGCAGGTCTTTGTAAACACTCCCCTGAACAATAGGAAAAAGAGCTTGCGCGTAAGCGTATTTAGGTTCTGTTTCGTTAAAACGTGTAATGCAGCGATCGAGCCAGCGGTGCGTAAGCGCCAGGGAGTTTTTAGCGTATTTAAAATCGCAGGGGTAAGGAGTGCATTCGTCAAAGGCCATGATAATGTCCGCGCCAATGGTACGCTGTATATCCATAACACTCTCAGGTGAGAAAAAATGTTTGCTACCGTCAATGTGACTTTTAAAAGTAGCCCCATCTTCCGTTAATTTACGCTGAGCGGCCAGCGAGAAGATCTGGTAACCGCCACTGTCGGTTAAAATGGGTTTATCCCACCCGTTAAATTTATGAAGTCCGCCGGCGCTTTCTATCACATCCAGACCCGGTCTCAGGTAGAGGTGGTAGGTGTTTCCAAGAATAATCTGTGCTTCAATGTCGTCCTTCAGTTCACGCTGGTGAACCGCTTTTACTGTACCGGCGGTGCCCACCGGCATAAAAATAGGAGTTTCAATGGGTCCGTGATCGGTTTCGAGCAGTCCCGCACGGGCTTTGCTGCTGGCGTCGGTATGTAAAAGAGAGAATTTCAAAATCGTGTAAAGATACTAATTTATGCGTGTGTGCTTTCCGTTTCCGGAGGTAGTCTTCTTAAAAAGTGTGTATTTTAAAGGAACACTGTTTTAAATAATGCTAAAACGTCGTGCATGGTGTTCACGCACTGATCGGCTACCGCGAATCCTTTAACGTGACGGTGTTCGTCGTCAGGCACTGCGATAACACTCATTTGTGCGGCTTTGGCGGCGATCACGCCATTCAGGGAGTCTTCGATCACGATGCATTGCTGTGGGGCAACGCCCAATTGTTCGGCACAGGCCAGGAACACTTCGGGGTGAGGTTTGCCATATTTCATGTGTTCGGCGGATAGGGTCGCGTCCAGCGACTGCTCAAGATCCAGTTTTTTGAGTACCGCCTGCATAAGTTGTTGTGAGGAAGACGTGGCCAGGCCGATTTTTAAATTCTTTTGCCTGCAAAATGCCAGGAGAGCCGGAATCCCCTGAATAAAGGCGCCGCTTTCCTCAATGAGTTCCAATAAGAGTTCAATGAT
>CAZMHW010000454.1:0-3516 GCA_964566105.1 uncultured Akkermansia sp. | reverse complement strand
TCCTGCGAAAAACCATTAGTGCTCTGCCCCAGAATTTCATTATCACTTCTGTAATTCATTCCAACAATCTGCCTGTTGGGTTTTTTGGAGAGAAAGCTTTTAAAGCCCAATGCGTATTTCCACTTTTCATCTTTTAAACCGTAAGCCACATAGCCGCTTAGCTCGTACCATTTGCTGAAAATATCGCTGGTTCTCCCGCCAAACCTAAGTCGTAATCCTTCAATCTGATTGTAGGAAATAAGGTTGGTATAAGGTCCTATCTCAAAATTATTATACTTTTTATATCCAGCCACCACAATGTAAAACACGTCCACCCAGGTTTTGTAAATAGGTAAAGATTGAATCGTATCGATCATCTTAAAGACTTTTTTCTCTCTGAGTGTGAGACTGTCATGCCGGTTCTGAGCCCAGAATTCATCGGACTTTTTAGTGGCATTTTCATCCACAATAATCTTATCCGCAAACTCATAGAAAGCGTCATCACGCGGTTGATTTATTTTCACTTTTTTGTAAGAAGCTGTCTTTCTGCCATAAAAGCCCAGTGCTTTTTTAGTAGGTGCAAAATCAATAACCAATCTGTCTTTTATCAAAGTCCATGTGCTATCCATGTAGTCAAACTCCTGAATGATGTTAGCCGTATTGATAAAATTCAGGTTGGCATCTTTAGGCAAACTCATCTCGAGTCGTTTTACTCCCCAGGTAGTATCCGCTATCCAGATATTCCCGGTAAAGCTCAATTCCTGCACCCGCTTGGGTTTAAAGCTGATGTGGTAGATATAGTGGCTGCCCTCAAAAGCACTGTCCTGCAAATAATATTTGTAGTAGAATAAACCGTTTTCACTAATTGGACTTGGAAGTTGTTTGTTAAACACCAGAATATTATTATCAAAGATGTTTACGTTCTGGTACATATCTCCCAAAACCTGCGACACGCTTGAGTTTTCGATCCCCGTGATTTTACTCGCCATCACAATCTCCTTTTTTCGTTTAGGATTGCTCTTGTAATAAAACTGCGATAAACTTTCAATGATGAAAAAAGGAAGAGAGGGTTTCTCTCCACTAAACGTGCTGTCAACGTTATCAAAAACAAAAGCAATGGGTTTGAGCAATTTTTTATCGCGCATTTCTTTTGGGATCCGGGTCAGGTCGAATTCAAGTTTGTTGTATGCCTCGTACTCATAGGCAGTCAGCTTGTTTTTATCGTTCTGTTCTTTGTTTTTTACACAATTTCGTATAATCCGATGCGCCGGATTGTCCCCCGCTTTAATGACTACTTCATCCAGGGACACCCCTTCTTCCGTTAAGGGAAAATTAATTTCCTGTTTGTTGAGGGATTTATTAAGAGGCCTGGCGAGCCTTTTGTAACCTACATAAATGGCAATAAGCGAATCGGTAAGTTTTGGAGAATTGATTATAAAATTACCGTCGAAATCAGTCTGTGCGCCAATCGTAGTGCCTTTTATGATCACAGAGACAAAAGGAAGTGCTTCTTTATTACCAGCCAGAAATACTTTACCGCTTATGGTGTACTGAGCTTTTGATAAGACCGGAAGTAATGCAATTAAGAATATAAAACAGGTTGTCGTTTTAAATTTCATGTGTACCAACTTTGGTTAACTGTTCAAACAGATATGACATTCAGCTATGACAAAAGTCATACTTGTAAAACATTGGCAAAAACTTGTCCGTTCAACCGTTAATGAGCAATTCATAGAATAAAAGAACCTAAAAATACAAAAAAAGAATGCAGAAAGAGCAAAAAAGAGAGGTTTATGCCACAATAAGCCCTACACCGTACTTCTCAGTTATATCCCAGTTTGCTCGTTTATGCCGGCAAAAGAATTTGATTTAGTGATAAGAACTCTGTTGATTAAAATCCTGCTTGTTTAATTTCGAAAACGCATGAACTGTATTACTCAAAAAAATGTGCGTTTTAACATGAAAATATGTGAAAGAAATCGTATTTTTCGCTCAAATATATTTTGTTATTCAGAAATTAGGTTATAATATTGCACGTTATAGTGTATTTTTTTCTATTAAATGAAGAGACTTGTCCTTTACATATGTTTCCTTTTTATCCTATCAAACACCTCCCGTGCACAGGGTGGTGTTATTATATTGGAAGGAACATATCAGGGTAAGGTTTTATACGTTCAAAACCCTTTCGGGCCAGGCGGAGTTGGTTTTTGTGTAACGGAGGTAAAGGTAAACGGCAATATTACTACGGACGAGCTCACTTCGAGCGCTTTTGAAATTGATCTTAAACCTCACAAATTAAATATCGGAGATAAGGTAGAAGTTAAAATTTTCCATAAGGAAGGTTGCAAACCAAAGGTGCTAAACCCGGAAGTTCTCAAACCGAAAAGCACCTACGAAATCATTGCCATGACTGCTGAAAAAGATGGCACGTTTAAATGGTCAACAAAGTCTGAAACAGGTAAATTAACCTTTGTAATCGAGCAGTTCCGCTGGAACAAATGGGTGAAAGTGGGTGAAGTTGAAGGTGTTGGAACGCCTACCAGTAATGATTACTCTTTTAAGATTGCCCCACACAGCGGTAAAAATCAATTACGTGTGCGTCAGACGGATTATAGCGGTCAGCCACGTTTAAGCAAAGCTGTTGATTTTATCAGTGAAATTCCTGAAATAGATTATGCACCTCTTAAAACAAGTAAAGACATTAATTTCTTTGTAAAAGGGAAGGACGACAAAAGCGTGGAAACCATGTACGAAATTTATGATCAATATGGCAACATCGTGAAAAAAGGCTTTGGTGCTAAAATTGACGTGAGTAACCTTCCTAAAGGAGCTTATTTCTTGAATTTCGACAATAAAATGGGTGAATTCGTAAAGAAATAAAACCTGAACTAATTACTGGAACCCTCTTCTCAACCGAAGGGGGTTTTTTATTGTAATACGACGGTAATAAGATTAAATTTGTAGTATGTATTCTATAACTGTAAACGGAGAAAAAACCTATAAAGCAGAACTGAATCTGCAAGGTAACAACTTTGAAGGAACACTGAATGACGCCCTCGTAACAGGTGATCTTTTAAAAATCAACGCCTATCAATACCATTTGCTCTATAAAGGACATTCGTATAACATTGATGTGGTAAAACTAAACGCCGAAGAAAAAACACTTGTTTTGAAAATTAACTCTCAAAAATTTTCGTTACAGTTAAAAGATAAATACGACGAATTGCTTCACACCCTGGGTCTTGACAATCTTGCCACTAAAAAAGTAAATGAGATTAAAGCACCAATGCCAGGCATGGTATTAAAAGTACTGGTGAACGAAGGAGATGAAGTAAAAAAAGGAGATGCGCTGCTTGTGCTGGAAGCCATGAAAATGGAAAACATTCTGAAATCACCTACCGACGGAACAGTTAAAAAAATAGCGGCCATAAAAGGTGTTGCCGTAGAAAAAAATCAATTACTAATACAATTTTAAAATGAGTAACAGACGTGATTTTTTAAAGAAAAGTACACTGCTTGGCCTGAGTGGTCTTGCAG
>CAZMHW010000453.1:0-3522 GCA_964566105.1 uncultured Akkermansia sp. | reverse complement strand
ATACCATTGAAGGAGGTAGCTCAACTGTGAGTCCGTTAACAAACTCGAGCTATACTGTTAGTGGAACTGCAACAAATGGTTGTGTAAGCGCCAACACTGCAACTTCTAACTTAACCGTAAACACAACGCCAACCATCTCCGTAAACAGCGGAACCATTTGTTCCGGAGATTCGTTTTCTATAAATCCTTCAGGAGCCAATACCTATACTATTCAGGGCGGAAGTGCTACTGTAAGTCCTCTGACAAGCTCAAGTTATACTGTTAGCGGGACTGCAACAAATGGTTGCGTAAGTGCCAACACTGCAACGTCCAATTTAATTGTAAATACAACTCCGACACTCACTGTAAATGACGGTTTAATTTGCGTTGGTCAATCATTCACAATCACACCTGGTGGTGCGGACACTTATACAATCAGCGGCGGATCGGCTACCGTTTCCCCTATCCTTACCAGTACCTATTCCGTAGTAGGAAGCAGCTCTCTAGGCTGCGTTGCAAACAATACGGTTATTTGCACCGTAACAGTTGTGACAACGCCAACCATCACCATAAACAGTGGTGCCATTTGTGTCGGTCAAACCTTTTCAATGACTCCAGGTGGCGCCACGAGTTACACCTTCAGTAGCGGCTCCTCAACTGTTGCTCCAACCACTAATACAACCTACAGTGTTACGGGTTCAGTTGGACCTGGTTGTTTAGCCACCAACACAGCTATTTGTTCGGTAACGGTAAATCCTTTACCAATACTTAGCACAAACAGCAGCGCTACGTTGATGTGTACTACAGAAACTGCAAGTCTCACCGCTACAGGAGCATTAACTTACTCCTGGAATACAGGAGCTACTACGTCGGTCATCGCAATTTCTCCAACAATTACCACTTCATACACCGTTAATGGAACAGACCTCAACGGATGCGCCAACACCACCACATTTACTCAAAATGTAAGCGAGTGCACAGACATCCATAAAGTTGAACAAGCAGAAGTTCTTTTAAGCATTTTCCCAAATCCGGGCAATGGCATCTACATTATCGATTCTGGAAACAATGTGACGATTTCCGTATACGATGCTTTAGGAAAATTAATGCTGAGCGAAAAAATCTCAGAAGGAAAACATGCAATAGACTTATCTGCATTCAACAATGGTCTTTACATGCTTAAGGCTGAGAATAACAATCACATGAAGATTTTCAGGTTGATCAAAGAATAGTTCGGAGTGCCGATTCATTTAATGCTCAAGCCCAGATAGATCATTAAAAGCAGAGTCACGCTGTAATCCCAATTAAAAAAGCACTAGTCGGACTAGTGCTTTTTTAATTTCATTCAGGTATTTACAAATTAAATCCAGAACATCTATTCCTTAGACCCCAAACGATCCTTTGTACTCTCCTTAAACCGTGTAAAAATGATTGCCGCTAAGCCACACAAAATAAATCCCGCCAAACCATTCAACCGGATGCCCAAATCATTCCCCACATCTTTACCATAAATGAGCAGCATAGCGAATAAAGCGATGCCAAAGGTTTGCGCCATTTTCACAAAAAAATAACGGACGGCAAAATAAATAGCCTCTTTGTTTTCATGCGTATCTTTGCTATCCTTCTCAATAATTTCGGCAAGAATAGCATTCGGTAAAATATTGAGGGAGGCCAATGGTATGGCAGCGAAAGCAATCAATCCATAGATTTGTTGCAAAGGATTCATACTTATCTTACCTAAAAAATAAACCCCTAAAAACACCAGAGACAAAAGTAGCAGAGAGACAACCACGATGCTTTTCTTTCCGATTTTTCGTGTTAGAAAATTAATAACCGGATAAAACACAAAAGACACCGACACCATGGTGATCATGAGTTTATTTCCGATACTTTCGGGAAGTTTCAGCAACACGGTTACAAAGTACATGAGACCGGAAGTAATGATGGTAACACCGATGAAATAAGAAAAATCAGCTACAATGAACAAAAGAAAGTTTTTATTTCTCAACGTTTGCAACAAAGCGCTTTTGAGTGGCACGGCGCTGGGAACACTCACCGAGTATTTTTTTTCATCAATTCCGATCACCGTTACCAACATAAAAACAGCGGCCAGCAGAGCCATGCTGAAAACACTCCACTGAAGCGCTGTGATGCGCGACGTTATTTCAAAAGAAGCTTGCAGGGTGTCAGTTAAATTAAAAGCGTTGGAAGAAATACCAATACCTACCACATAACCAATGGACTGGAAGGTAGACAAGCGTACTTTGTCTTCAGAGGACGGTGCCAATTCCGGTAAGAGGGCATTGTACGGAATAATGTAGGTGGTAGATGACACATAAAATCCAACCAGCATAATTACTAACCAAACGATATTACTTGAACTCTCCACCTGCTTCAAAGGATAAAAGACCAGGCAACAAAATACAAACGCCGGAAGGATGGCCCATTTCATCATCGGAATCCTTCTTCCCTTCGGATTCTTGCTTCTGTCACTGAATTGTGCGATAAAAGGATCGATCACCGCATCTACCAATCGTCCACTGGCGGTAATAATCGCAATCACATTAAAGAAGCCGAAAATCACCACCTGGGTAATGAGTTTAGGAAGGCCGCTGCTTTCCGGAGGTAAGTATAAATACACCAGAATCACGCTGATCAGGTTGATCATGATACTCCAGCCCATCATGCCAAAAGCATAGATAATTTGTTTATTGAGAGGGAGTTTTTGTGCTTGCATTCAATCAAATGTAATGAAATTAACCCGGCATTACATAAGTTAAACAGTACCATTAAGTTTTTGTTTGAATCACGTGTAAAAATCACGTTTTACACCAAACAAAAAAGGCTGTCCTTTTGAGACAGCCTTTTTAAATTATCAAAGGTTCTTATTTCACTTCTTCAAAATCCACATCGGTTACATTCTCGGTGTTACCACCTTGTTTGTTCGCGTCAGCTCCGGGATTTTGTCCTGCACCGGCACCTGCATCCTGTCCGGGTTGTTGTTGCTGTGCTTTGTACATATCTTCACTGGCTGCACTCCATGCTGTGTTTAACGCGGCTAAAGCCGGTTCAATTTTAGCGATGTCTTTTGCCGCATGCGCTGCTTTTAATTCAGTTAATGCTGCTTCGATCGCTGTTTTTTTCTCAGCAGGGATTTTATCGCCATATTCTTTCAATTGTTTTTCTGTTTGAAACACCATGGTATCGGCTTCATTCAGTTTTTCAATTTCCTCTTTCGCTTTTTTATCCGCTTCGGCATTCACCTCTGCTTCACGTTTCATACGGTCAATTTCCTCCTGGCTTAAACCACTCTTCGCTTCAATACGGATGTTATGTGATTTTCCGGTTGCTTTGTCCTTCGCGCTTACGTTTAAGATACCATTGGCATCAATATCCAGTGTTACTTCGATCTGAGGCACACCACGTGGAGCCGGTGGAATTCCATCTAAATTGAATTCACCTAACTTACGGTTATCTTTTGCCATCGGACGTTCTCCTTGATATACCACAATCTGTACAGAAGGTTGGTTATACGCAGAGGTA
>CAZMHW010000452.1:0-3528 GCA_964566105.1 uncultured Akkermansia sp. | reverse complement strand
AGTCCTTTGCTCTACCGACTGAGCTAAGGCACCAGCTCACTCTTTTATTCGAGGTTGCAAAAATACGGTTTTTATTCATCCCACAAAATTTTTCCAAAAAAATCTTAATATAAATTTACTTGCCCCATAAAAATATACCTTTAAGGCAATGAATTTAATCCTCGATTTTGGGAATACCCGCATTAAAAGCGCCCTCTTTAATGGCAGCGAATTAATGGAAAATCGTGCGTTTCACTCTGAAAAAGAGCTCATTGCATCCTTGGATACTTTTTCGGCCGTTAAAAACTGCATCATCGGCTCTGTAACTAATCAGCATCTTGAAGCGTCTAAGTTCTTATCTGCTAAATTTAATACGCTTGTGTTTGCCGCTTCCACGCCTATACCGCTCACCAATGTGTATAAATGCGCCTTAACGCTTGGTTCCGACCGTATTGCAGCCTCCGTGGGGGCATGGTCGCTTTACCCGAATCAAAACGTGCTTACTATCGACGCGGGCACCTGCATCAAATATAATTTTGTAAACTCCGACAACGAATACCTGGGGGGAGCCATTTCACCGGGAATTCCCATGCGCCTCAAAGCCATGCACCATTACACCGCTGCTTTGCCTTTAGTGGATACGGATAAACATTACAACAAACTCATCGGACAAAACACGCAGGAATCCATGCTCAGCGGGGCGCTCATCGCTTCAGCCTGCGAAGTAGATGCTATGATTGACAGGTATCACGCTAATTACAAAGATCTGGTGGTGCTTATCACCGGCGGTGACTCCGATTATTTGTGCAAACAACTTAAAAATCGTTTCTTTGCGCACCAAACGCTCCTGCTGCAGGGACTTAACACTATATTAAATTATTCTCTTGAAAAATAAAGCCTTCATACTTATCAGCTCCCTGCTTATTTCTTTGGTTGGAAGCGCTCAAACAAACACCTTCAGTCCTTACTCGCGTTATGGTTTGGGAGAATTGTCCCAATCTACCTTCGCACACAATGCCGGTATGGGTGGTGCCAGCATTGCGCTAAGACCCGATTCCACCATGCCTATTTTTATTAATGCGGGTAACCCGGCGTCCTATCCTTTAATTCGTTTAACCACATTGGAAGTAGGCGGGACCTATGTCTATTCACAATTTAAAGGAGCCAACAATAGCAGTCTTAAAAAATGGAGCGCTAATTTTGCTTACGGTACCCTGGGTTTTCCAATAAGAAATAACGGAGGTGCGTGTTTTGGTCTGATGCCATACAGCAGTGTAGGGTATGAAACACAGAGCGTTCAGAACGAAGCCAACATAGGGAATGTAACCTACAAGTATAACGGGGAGGGTGGTCTAACCAAAGCTTTTCTGGGCTATGGGATGATGCCTTTTAAGAAGCGCCTCGTAAAATTCAGATCCAGGTATTTTTACACTCCCGATTCTCTCAGAACATTAACACCGAAACAATATAAACGCCGGCAAACCGGTGCCGAATTACTCAGCGATTTTTCGGTAGGGTTTAACGTGAACTACATTTTTGGAAGTATTACCAACAGTACCCGTGTAGTTTATCCGAACTCCGTACTCTATAACAACACGTACCGTAACAGGAATATGACCATGGGCGATTTTACCGGAAACTACGGTATGCAGACGGCTTTGGCGGTAGACAGTGTAACCGATCGCAAGGGAAGAAAAAAACACATCAACGATCAGATGAAGGCTTTAAAGGCCACAGATCTGTTTTCTGCAGATGCTTTAAAATATAAAGAAGACAGTATTACCGTGGCCACACCTCTGCGCAACAGGGCGCTGAAAGAAAAAGTGAAATTTACATTCGGGTATTTTGCTGGACTTAACAATGGCATGAAGGCTACTTACAATACCAGCGTGTTTAATTACATCATCAACGGTTCCGGTCAGGAAATTCTTCGTGATACGGTTTTGTATAAAGCAGATCAAACAAGCACCATCCGTCTGCCTTTGGAACAAGGATTCGGTATAGGTTTCAAAAAAGGAGAACGTCTGAACCTGGTGGCCGATTTTGCTCTCACCAACTGGCAGGATTTTAAGTATCTGGATGCAGGAGATAATTTTAAAAATAATTACCGTGTAGCGCTGGGGGCTAATT
The DNA here is from genome assembly GCA_964566105.1 of uncultured Akkermansia sp. Taxonomy (GTDB): domain Bacteria; phylum Bacteroidota; class Bacteroidia; order B-17B0; family Aurantibacillaceae; genus Aurantibacillus. Next base: position 1,419 of record CAZMHW010000452.1, on the reverse strand, counting down.
ATGTACCTGAGAAGTATGCCGCTGGCCGCGGGGCTTTTGCGCGTCGCATCAATTACCGTCTTGGATTTTCGTACCAAACAGGATATTTGTATGTAAAAAATTCATTAGTGTCTGATTATTTTGTATCCGCGGGATTGGGAATTCCGGTGGGCATTGGCAGATTGTCCTCTATGGTGAATGTCAGTGCGCAGTATGGAGTGATGGGCTCCACCAATCCTGAACTCATCAAACAAAATTACTGGCGTATCAATTTTGGATTTACGTTTTGTGACCGCTGGTTTCAAAAATTCAGATACGACTAAACGTGTTTAAACAGGTTGTCATAATGTCTTTGGTTGTAACGGCCTGTTTTTTTGGTTCGTGTACCAACGATCTTAAAGACGTGATGGCTCTTCCGAAGAATCGTCTCAGTCCCTCGCAGGTAGGCGACAGCATCACTTTACTCTATACTGACAGTGCCCAGCTGAAAATTATGCTCAAGGCCAACCGCATGTTGATCTTTGATAAAAATGTGAGTGAACCTTTTAAGGTATTGCCCAAAGGTGTCTTTGTGACTTTTTTTGATGAGAACGAAAAAGTGTCCGCCACCCTGCGGGCTAATTACGGCGTAGAATACGGTTTGAGCAAACGTATGGAGGCCAAATACGCGGTGGAAGTGCTGAACAGGGACGGGGTAAAACTTGAAACGGAAAAACTGATCTGGGATGAACGCAGCCATAAAATCTATACAGACGCTTTTGTAAAAATCACTAATAATAAGGAGATAATTATGGGAAATGGCATGGTGAGTAATCAGGATTTTACAAAATACGAACTAAAACAAGTAACAGGAATAATTCAATTAAAAAACGATGAGTAAAGATTTTCAAATTAAGGTGTTCCTGTTCCTGGAGCGCCTTTGGTTAGCCGCAGCCCTGTTGGGCGCGGGATGTGTTGTGTATTTTTTGGTGGTGAAAGATAACGACAGCGCTCTGTTCTTTTTTGGTTTCTTTATTCTTTCCGGACTTCTGTATTTGTTGCGGAAACGTCAGCGTGTAAAATATCAGAAACAATTTGGAGGAAAATCGGGAGAGGAATACGATCCCGGTAAACAGAGTAAGGATTAGCAGCGGTTAAGCTCAAGTGAGATGTGGTGACTCCCTGTCTCCGGGAGTTCAGACAAAAAACAAACACTTTGGTATCTTGTCGCACCTTCTGTTCAGAGGTCGGGTCAAATAAACTGTTATATTTGTGAATAGAAACAAAATAACCCAGATACCCTACGCGAACTTCTGATGAAAAATCTGAGGGCATTCTTTGTCAATTTACTACAAAACCATCCCGGAACCCTTATAACGGGCGTTCTTTTTGTAATTGCTCTTTTTACATTTGGTAGTTATGGTATGGGTTGGGACGAGGTGTACCAAAGGGAAATTGGAA
>CAZMHW010000451.1:3283-3529 GCA_964566105.1 uncultured Akkermansia sp. | reverse complement strand
GAGTAATTGATTTATTTTTATTTTCCTTAAAGTTTAATATCCTGATAAATTGAATAAATTTACGGAACAGAATTACGAATCTTTATTAATGAACCGTACCCATCGATATTCCTCAGGAAACCTTATTATTTTTCTATTTATTGTTTTTTCTTGTTTTTCAGCTCCGGGACAAATTACCCAGACCTTCAGTTATACAGGTTCTATGCAGTCCTTTACGGTCCCGTCCTGCGTCACTTCCCTGACAAT
>CAZMHW010000451.1:2503-3273 GCA_964566105.1 uncultured Akkermansia sp. | reverse complement strand
GGCGTTAACGGACAAATACCAGGTAATGGTGGCAGGGTTCGCGGAGTCTTAAACGGAGCAGGAGGACAGGTTTTGGCCATCTATGTGGGAGGAAGTGTCAGCGCTTACAACGGAGGTGGCTTGGGGCAGAATGGCGCGCATGGAGGTGGTGCAAGCGATGTGAGACTGGGTGGGTTTGGTCTTGGTGACCGGATTATTGTAGCAGGTGGAGGCGGAGGAGCCGGTGGTGACAACTGGTCTTGCACTACAGGCACAGGTCATGGCGGTGGTGGTGTAGCGACTGCTACTTCTGGGTTAAATTTTATGCCGGGCGCAGGTGGAGCAGGTTTTACCGCAGTCTCAGGATGCGGACTGAACGGAGATACTCTGGGAGGTTCTGCGGGTAATGGTTTTCATGGCGGTGGTGGCGGTGGTGGCGGATTTTTGTCCGGCGGGGCGGGTGCAACATCCACTCTAGGAACAGCTGGTTCAGGCAGTTTGGGTATCGGAGGTTCGGCTTTGATGAGTCCGTTTTCTTGTTCAGTGAACGGTACTGGCGGTGGGGGCGGTGGTTATTATGGGGGCGGTGGAGCTGCCGGCAACGATTGTGGCGGTGGAAGAGGGGGAGGAGGATCCTCGTGGACGGGAACATTATCATCTCCGGGTTTTACTTCCGGTGTACAAACCGGCGACGGTTCAGTTATTTTAATATACAATGCAGGCACCAACATTTCAGCATCTACTTCTTCTACTTCTATTACTTCTTCTACTTCTTCTACTTCTTCTACTTC
>CAZMHW010000451.1:0-2493 GCA_964566105.1 uncultured Akkermansia sp. | reverse complement strand
GACGAGTTATACCTGGTCTACCGGAGGGGCAAGTCCCGTAATCATTTCTAACAGCGCTTCTACAAGTGTAAACCCGGGGCAGACGACAACTTACACGGTAAGTGGCACCAATTCTTCTTCCTGTATTCTCAGCAGCGTGCTGACGGTAAGTGTGGATCTTACGAGTCCTACATTGTCTTTAACAGCTAATTCAAATACCCTGTGTCAGGGTGTTGCTTCCAGCTTCACTGTAAGTGGCGCCAATTCTTATACCTGGAGCACGGGTTCCACCAATTCCACACTTGCCTTAACACCAGCGTTTAATACGACTTATTCAGTTATGGGCAAAAACGCCTGTGGTATTTCACCGGGCCTGACTCTTAACATCAATCCGAGTCCCACGGTTTCGGCGGTTGCCCTTACAGGTACATTGAGCGCGGCAGCAGCATCCCTTTGTTCAGGTGAATCCGTAAGTTTGGTTGCCAGCGGTGCAATTACGTATAGCTGGACCGGCAATGTGCAAAATAACGTTGCGTTTTATCCACCCATTTCTTCGTTTTACAGCGTTATAGGCACCAATACAGCGGGATGTTCCGGGACTGCCACAGTAGCTCTTACTGTAATAACAACCCCCACAGCTCCCATTCAAAGTACAAGTTCATTTATTTGTGCCGGCTCTTCCGCTACACTGTCGTCTATTGGGTACGGTAATTATACCTGGTTACCGGTAAACCTTACAACCAACTCTATTGTGGTATCACCAAGTGTCAGCACTACCTACACACTTACGAAGGTCAACTTCGGTTGTTCAGATACCAAAACATTTGCGTTATCGGTTTTTGCAGTGCCTCAATTAACTGCGGCCATCACTCCCAGCCAGGTATGTCTTGGTAGTAACGCGATACTATCAGCAAGCGGTGCGAACACCTACAGCTGGACACCCGGTAATTTAACGGGAGCAAGCGTAACTATTAGTCCTGTGGCGAATACAGTATATAGTTTAACTGCAAGCAACGGTAATTGTTCCGCGTCCATGAATTTATCTCTGACAGTGGTAGCGGGTCCTACCATAACAGTGACATCCGCGTCAACGTCGATTTGTGCGGGAGAATCAGCCATACTTACCGCTAACGGAGGGAATATCTATTTATGGACGCCTGGAAATTACACTACCCCGGCGGTAGTTGTTAGCCCGCAAACCACTACCCAATACACACTCACAGGAGTATCTGGTGCCTGCAGTGTTACGGTATTTAAAACACTTACTGTGTCACCCAGTCCAACACTTATCGCGATAGCGTCTAAAAACACGGTGTGTGCGTCTGAAACCACGACACTTTTTGCCGGGGGCGCCAGCACTTATACCTGGAGCACGGGAGTAATCAGCACCTCCGCCATTGTAAATCCCGTGGTCTCCACGGTTTATACACTTTCAGGCTCGTACATAAGCGGCTGCAGCAGTAGTAAAACTATTGCCGTTTCGGTATTCGAGCCAACGTTTGCATTAACAGGGCCTTCCATTTGCTGTTTCTCATCTACGGTACACCTCGTTGCGAGTGGAGCGAATACATATACCTGGAATTCCGGATCTCATTCACCTACACTTTCAGTTTCACCGATTAATAGCAGCATCTACACGGTTAGCGCTACTTCCTCCTCCAACGCAGCAAATTGTATCAGTACAAATACGATCTATGTGACGGTAGTGCCGTTACCGAATGTTACGGCAACTGCAGCTAACAACAAAATCTGCAGGGGAGAAAGCACTCAGCTGTATGCTACGGGTGCGTTGACGTATACATGGAATACTCTTCAAACGGGTAGTGTGGCAACTGTTTCACCGTCTGTGTCATTTATTTACACCGTCCAGGGAAGCGATACTAACGGTTGTGTAGATACCGCAGTAGTGGTGGTGCATGTAAATCTGTGTGCCGGTATAAAAGAGACAACCGAACTAAATGTAAGTTCTATAAGTGTATTTCCAAATCCATCTCAAGGTGAAGTGACTGTTAAAAGTTTGCGGGAGGAAAAATTGATATTAATCAATCAAACAGGTGTGAGCATTTTAGAGGTGGATTTAAGGTTCGAAAATAATTATGAATCCGTGCTCAAGAATCTTCAACCTGGCCTGTATTACCTGGTAGTAGCTGGTGAAAGGGGCAATAGCGGTAAAAAAATAATTGTACTGAAGTAATGTGAAATTTTATCGCTGTTAATTTTTGATTCCGTTTTTATGAGCTGTCGTTTTTTTAACACGAAAACTTTTAATACTTTTGTGAAAAGTGATATAATTAATCTAGACAAAATTTTATAAAAATTTGTCAGCCATTGAATCATTTATTGAAAAACGTGCTAAAAAACAGCTTGAATTCCATGTTCTCAGGTCCGCGGCTCACCACGAGGCGCAGATCGGTGACGCCGTAATCATCGCGCGCGGCATAACCAAGCCGCAGCACGCCACGCTCGGTGACGCCGGGCTGGCCGCCGAACTGGGCGCTGGGGGCCATGTCGGGC
>CAZMHW010000450.1:1151-3530 GCA_964566105.1 uncultured Akkermansia sp. | reverse complement strand
TATTTACAAGTACCTAAGTTTAAACTATGAATAAATTGATCTGTGCTCTATTTTTGTTGTTGACGTCCTTTCTTCATTCTCAAATACTTGTTTGTAAAGACGGAAACACCAAGTTCACTTCAGAGGCACCACTCGAACTCATAAAAGCACAATCTAATAAAACAACAGGAGTTATTGATTGTGCCAATAAAACGGTAGCCTTTTCCATTGATATTGATTCGTTTGATGGATTTAACAGCGGACTTCAAAAAGAGCACTTTAAGGAAAACTACATGGAAACTGAAAAGTATCCAAAAGCTACTTTTAAAGGAAAATTAATTGAAGACGTTGATTTTAATAAAAACGGAACATATGCCGTTCGGGCGAAAGGCATTTTCAACATTCACGGTACCGAAAAAGAAAAGATCGTAAAAGTTAAAATAACCGTTAAAGATAAAGAGATTTTTGTAGACGCCGGTTTTGAAGTCCCTCTCGAAGATCACAACATTAAAATTCCAAAAGTTGTTAATCAAAAAATAGCCTCCATTATTATGGTAGAGGTAAAAGCCTCACTCAAACCAAAAGCATAAGCCTTTTGCAAAAACATTTAAAAATAATCGGTGTTTTATGTGTTTATGCAGGTAGTTTACTTTCTCAGTTACAGGTAAAAAATTTTTACTCCCTTACCGGTAAAAAAGACATCGCCGTCAATTTAATTGCCCAGGACTATTCTGGTTATTTATGGATGGGTACAAGTGACGGCATTTACAAATTTGACGGCAGAAAGACTGTAGAAATATCAAAAGATTTTGTTCAGCTTAAACAAAACATCACCGCCCTTTTTGTAGATTCTAAAGAAAAAGTGTGGATTGGAACACTAAGTGGAAAAGTGTATTCGCTTCAGAACAACAAACTCGACTCACTCACCTTTCCCGGCAAAACAAATCCCGAAAAAATTACCTCATTCTGTGAGTTGAAATCAGGACTCTGTATCGGTACCTATGGTAACGGTATTTACACGCTCTACAAAAATGAGCTGGAACACTTTACCACAGAACAAGGACTAAGTGACAACGTAATTTACACCATTGCCGGAAACGCGCAAAACACGATTTGGTGTGGTACCGATGGTGGTATCATCCAGATTGACGATATTTTCAGAAAAGCCAGGTTTAAGTATATTTCAGATAAGAATGGTTTGCCCGACAATATTGTCCGCAATATTTCCTTTGAAGATAAACAACTGCTTATTTCCATGCAGGATTCAGGGGTATGTTATTATAACCTTTCCGCCAGCCGGATTGAGCGCATCCCGTTTTTCAGTAACTGGGCGCTGGGTACAGTTTTAAATGCCTACACCGAAGCTCCGGGTAAACTGGTGGTTGGTACCGAAAAAAAAGGACTGTTACGGATAGATCACGGCGTTATTTACGTTTACAATTACGAGGAATATCTGCAAACATCGGCTATTAATCAAGTATTCATTGACCGGGAAAGACAAATCTGGACCTGCTCGAAAAGAGGACTTAGTCAATTCACGCAACGTCGTTACAATTTTATTAATGCATCCCGGGGGCTAACCGACGACAAAATACTCGCTCTTGCTATTGATAACGACAATGCCTGCTGGATTGGGACTACAAAAGGCATTTCTAAAATAATGAACGATGCGGAGGGCAAAATCATTGTTCTCAAAATTCAGGATCTCGACAAGTACACTATCTCCTGCGCCACAAAGGCCCCCGATGGGAACATCTGGTTTGGCACCTATGGTAACGGAATTATTATTTTGAGTTCCGAAACAAAAAACAGTGTCATTATTAATTCGAAAGAAGATAAACTCGCCAACGACAACATAAGCAATATCTTTTTTGCGGACGATCACACTGTTTATATTTCTACACTGGGGGGAGGAATTATAAAAGCAAAAGTTAACCTGGAGGGCGTACAAAAAACCTTTGACATTGAAAAAACATACACTGAAAATGAAGGTCTGGGAAGTAACTACGTGTATGCGGTTATTACCGATGATAAGTCTCGACTCTTTATAGGCACCGACGGCGGAGGGCTCCAGATGTTCGATGACGGAAAATTTACTGATCTGACAAAAAAATACAAACTGAATTCCAATACCATCTTTTCACTTTGTAAGGATAAAAACAACAGTATCTGGGCCACTTCCAACATGAACGGTGTGTTAAAATACGACGGTAAAAGCATCACAACCATTAATGCCACAAATGGGTTAAGGGATGAACAGCCCCAGCAGTTGGTTTCAACCGAAAATACCATATTCGTTGTTAATTCAAAAGGGATAGATAAAATCAACATTGAGGACAATTCAGTAAGTTACTACGACCTCTACGAGGGAGAAATGGAACCCAATCTGAACGCTATTTT
>CAZMHW010000450.1:0-1141 GCA_964566105.1 uncultured Akkermansia sp. | reverse complement strand
CTTTAGTGGAACGAACAGCGGTGTCCTTACGTTTAGAACCAACAACGAGCGCGCTGACTCCATAAAACCCACCGTTTTCATCAAGTCTCTTTCTCTCAATTATAAGCCTTTTCCACTGGATTCCATCTATGAATTTAAACACAACCAAAACAACCTGGCTTTTTCTTTTGACGGGATCTGGTTAAAAAATCCGTCAAAGATGCTATTTCGTTACAAATTACACGGTCTGGAAGAGGACTGGATTTATTCGGACGAAGGAAAACAAGTTAACTATAATAACCTGGGACCCGGTAATTACACATTCATCGTTCAGGTAAAGAACGAAGAAGATATCTGGAGCGACCCAACTGGACATTCCTTTATCATTTTAAGCCCCATCTGGAAACGCTGGTGGTTCTGGCTTCTGGTGTTGGTAGTCGGAGCCCTGGCAATGTATCTTTTTATTAAGTACAGACTAAAAGCGCTCCAACGGGAGAATTTATTATTGGAAAGACGGGTAAAAGAACGTACGGCTCAAATTGAAAAACAATCAAAAATAATTGAAAGCAAGAATATTGAACTCGAGCAACTGTCTCTGGTGGCGAGTAAAACAGACAATGTGGTTGTTATTTTAGACGCTGACGGCAAGGTAGAATATATCAATGAAAGCTTTGTGAAACTAAACAAAATGAGTCTTGAGGAACTAAAAGAGAAGTATGGCGAGACCATTTACGAACTAAGTAACAATCCGGATATCCGTGAGATCATAGCCGATGCAATTGCCAATAAACGCTCTGTAAATTACGAATCGCTTAATAAGAAAGTAGAAGCGGGTAATGAAGTGTGGGAATCCTCTACCCTTACACCTATATTTGATGAAGAAGGACGTCTTAAAAAAATTATCATTATTGACACAGATGTTTCTATCCGAAAAAAACAGGAACAGATTATTGTACAAAAAAACAAAGACATAACCGATAGTATTTCTTACGCACGCAAAATACAACATGCTATCTTACCAGGTGACGGACTCATCAGAACGCATTTACCAAAGTCTTTTGTACTTTATATGACGAAAGATATTGTAAGTGGCGATTTTTACTGGTTTACCCATTTTGAAGGATTTTCGGTGATCGCAGCGGTGGATTGTACAGGGCATGGC
>CAZMHW010000449.1:0-3537 GCA_964566105.1 uncultured Akkermansia sp. | reverse complement strand
GTTTGCAACACCTTCCTGGAACAACAATCATTACACCTATCTGAACAATGCTAATCCCATTGTAATTGAAGCTCTGCCTGAACAAAACTTTATGCCCTGCGCTGCCGATATAAAACCGCACATAAAAACACTTTCGGTCGTTGCCCTTTGTTCTCCGCAAAATCCAACAGGTACAGTCTTCACCAAAGAAGGTCTCACTGAAATTTGCGATCTTATTCTAGAGGAAAACAAGCGCAGATCCTCTTCTGAAAAACCGCTCTACCTGATGTACGATCAAATCTATTGGGCACTTACCTATGGTAATATCCAACATTATGATCCCGTGACTTTAAGACCGGAAATGAAAAATTATACTGTTTTTGTAGATGGCATCTCCAAGTCTCTGGCAGCAACCGGTGTGCGTGTTGGCTGGAGCATGGGTCCAAAATTCATCATCGATAAAATGAAATCGATCTTAACACATGTGGGCGCCTGGGCTCCAAAAGCGGAGCAATTGGCCACCGCAAAATACCTCACTGAACTGAATAAATACGATTCCTTTTTAACGGTGCAAAAAGAAAAAGTAAGTGCTCGTCTCGATGGCTTTTACAAAGGATTCCTTGAGCTTAAAAAGGATGGTTTCAATGTAGATGTGATCAGTCCCCAAGCAGCCATTTACCTTACCGTCAGGTTTGCCTTGCATGGACAAAAAACTGCAGACGGCAGATTACTTGAAAGTACCAAAGATGTGACAAAGTATTTACTTGATGAGGCCAAACTTGCAATTGTTCCATTTTACGCCTTCGGCTCCTCGGAAACATCCGATTGGTACAGACTCTCCGTTGGTACTTGTAAACTATCGGATATCCCCCTCATTATTAACAATCTGAGAGAGGCTATGACCAAACTCACTCCAGTAAAGGCCCTGGCACATTAACACTAAATCGCTCTATAAAAAAAGCCGTTCCTCAAGAGGAACGGCTTTTAATTTATCTGCACATCAACCTATTCTATAATTAGTTTTTTGGTAGTATGTGAGTTGCCAACCTTTATCTGCAGTAAATAAATACCACTTGTTAAAGAATTTACGTCTATATCTATTGAATTGGCTCCAGTTTGTCCATCCGCTTTGCTCGACTTAACCAGCTGACCCAAAGTATTCATAACGTCTATCTGAACTTTAGAAGATTGAATCAAATCAACAGAGACTGTTACATGGCCCTGAGCCGGATTTGGATAAACATAGCTGCTGTTTGCAAGTGCATTCGAACTCAGTTCATCAATGCCCACTGTGCTGGTAGTGAATCCAAGCGCAGCACAGCTATACCAGTGCAGATTTGTATTTAACTGACGGTAAGGATTGCTGTTAGAAACCGTCATTGGCACACTTAAAATTGGTCCTTTAATTGGTTCCACGCTTAAATCACTTATAAATTTACATTTTGGAGACACAAATTGAAACATGGCATGACTTGACACATCCGGATTAGCATTGCCGGTTACATTTATTTCGATAGGATTTACCGTACCTGTGGCTACTTTAAAAATACGTGCCTTGATATCAGGAAGAATGTTCCATTTCACCTGACTGGTGGTTAACGTAGTATCCGATTCTGTCCACGTATAAACTATGTACTGTCCATCTGGTGTACGGCTCATTTGTAAACGGGCATCCACTTTTATTTTTCTGTTACTTTGTGTAGGATCTGTGTCCCATGGATTCCATTGATAACCCCTGTCGGTGGTTAATGCGCCAGGGCCCTCTGATGACATAGAGTCTACAGTAATATGCGACCAGGTGTTTGTGTTCTTACCGTCATAAATAAAATCATAAAGGTAAGGTCTGAATCCTGGTTTATGCTGCCACAAAAATTTTTCTGAAGTAAAAAGATTTACAAAATTCAGAGAATCTCTATTATTACTGGAATGGCCTACGATGCTGGTGAAAATATGTAGTTTATCATTTGCATCAACGGAACAATCCATTCCTTCTCCCCAGAAAAAATTTGGCACTTCAAGGGTGGTGTCACTTGCTACTGTTGAAATAGGTCTTTTTACATCCGCGAATGCACTCGTGTTAAAATCAACACCATTTTCCAAAGACCAGGTACTTCCGCTATTTGTTGTTTTGTATACAATCGGCTGGTAACCCACGTTCGATAGGGTGTTCCCAACTCTCGAGCCCATCACAACCACATATCCCACAGTACCAGATTCATTCCAGGCCATCATTGGTCTTGAAACAAAGTTATACGATCCATCAGAAGCATGTGTTACCGGAGGAGTAAACAATTTACCAGCCCAGTCAAATACATTTGTTGAACTGTTAAAGATGCCTGTTACCAGCATAATGGCTGTATCAGAAGCCGGCACCAGAGCGTCGTCTGTTACCCCGGCTAGTACGCGCATCTTTCCGTCATCTGTTGCCGCGAAACCATAAGTTGCAAAATCATGTCTTCCCAAATTAGGAGCGTATGGTCCTGCAGTTACAGCTAATTGTTGAGCGCCAGGTGCGGTGCTCGGAATGTTGTTGTAATTAGCGGCGCCCAATTGTTTACTCGCGTACCAGTTGCCAATCCAGGTAACATTACCCCCGCCGGTTGTTGGTCCTGACCCAACTATATACGCATTGGCAATGTTGGTATTGGAAGTACTCGGATTATAGATCGCACCACTTGGAAATCTTCCCCAATGTGTATTGTTAACCCACATGGCGGTGCTGTCCCAGCTTGCTCCGCAATTGGTTGAGATCATTGCCATGATTGTGCCACTCTCTGCATTGCTCGTGGCAGCGGGAACCGTTGTATAAGTAGGCGATTTGCGGTGCACAAAGGAAACCGCATCTAATTCATCATTCCACTGCAGCGGTTTACAATACTCCACACTCGATCCGTAAATATTCATCGAAGACGCAAACACGTTCCAACTGTTATTTCCGCTGCTTGTTTTTGCGTTGACCGATGGTGCGGCAGAATTGGCAGGTGCCATATTTTGATTTGAATTCGATGAATTAGTTTCGTTCAATCCATATTTAGACTCGGCAAGTAGGCGGGTGTCTAATAAACCCACCGGACGTGGTTTTGAGCCACCGGTTTGCGAAAAGGCGCTTATTACTGCGAATAGAGCCGTACCTAAAAGTATTTGTTTTTTCATGATCGTGATTTTAAAGTAAACTTAGTTCACGAATCCATAAAATCAATGAGCCATTATACAACGTGCCGCTTTCCTGTTACAAGTGGTCGGATTTTAAATAAAGCCTGCTACGTCAAAAAATAAAAAAAGCCGTTCCATACATGGAACGGCTTTGATTATTCATTAAAAAAATCTATTCAATAACAAGTTTCTTAGTGCTACTTACATTGTCAACTTTAACGTTCACCATATAAATACCGCTTGCTAAACCACTCAAATCAATATTTACAGAGTTCGATCCTGTTACACCTTCTGTTTTAGAAGTTTTAACAACCTGACCCATGGTATTTAAAACATCAATCTGAACTTTAGAATTATTACTCAGATTAATACTTAATACAGCATTCGTTTTAGCAGGGTTAGGAT
>CAZMHW010000448.1:0-3556 GCA_964566105.1 uncultured Akkermansia sp. | reverse complement strand
GAATTATGTACTGACTTTTGCCCATTTCCTTCTTTTTTAAAAAGGACTGCAAATATAGGCTTTTTGTTTGATGTACAAAATTTATTAACAGTTTTACCTGCCTTGTTAGCGGCCATACACATTAAAAATCCATATTTTTCAGAATAAAGGCCTTTTTTACCGCCAAAACACAAAATTTGGGGTCAAAAACACTCAAAAATCACGGTAAACATTCCAAAAACTTGTTTTAAAGGCTATAAACACAAAGGGATTTTCGAGTTGGTAGTTGCCACTGTTTTTTTCAGATCTCTGGACATAGGCAATTTCCAGGCGCATGTTCATGTCTGGAATTATGAACCAGGTAAATTTCACCTGACTTTGTATCAGCGTTGTTTTAATACCCTGTCCGGTATAATTGCCAAACTCAGCGTTACGGGTGTTATAGGAGAGAAAAATATTTTGCCCTACGTTGGAAGTGCTCGTGCTGGAATCTCTGCCAAGCAGCGCATACATTAACTGACCGCTTAATTCCCAGCTTTTTTTACGGTAATTAACGAAGCCCAGATATTCTTTAAAATTAGCTCCCAACGGGTGCGCCAGCGGGCTGCCATAATGAGAATAGTTTTGTGCTACCAATCCGTGGGTGTAGGTGTAGGGCCTCACCTGATTATATTCTGCCTGCAACTTAAGACCTTTAACACCAAAAGCATTTACATATTTTACACCCATTTGCCAGGCCTGTTTATTACCCCACCAGCCCCGTCGGGCCCTGATCTCTTTGAGTAAAAACTCATCTAATCCCAATTGACCATATAATTTAAGGGTTTTAAGCACGGTTACATTCAGGTTCATGCCCAGGAAAGAATTATCCGGTGAGCCAATGGAATACTCCTGTGGCCTGTAGAAAATGATCGGGTTCAGATAATTCACATCAAAGGTCCGGGATTGATTGGTATCACTACCTCTCCAGATGATGTTTTCAAAAAAACCAACATTCACCTGTTTTACAATGTTGCAACTGAGGTAATGAAACGTGCCGTATTTATTGTTAAAACTTTTTTGCCTTCCGTTTGCCCCGCTTACATCGTTCATAATGGTGTACCATACGTTATACTGTAAACGCCAGATGTTTGCATTGATCCTGAAATAGGGATATGGGGCGGCATAATCGCTTAATAGCACACTCCTGTAACCGTCGCCAATAAAGTGTTTGTCACGGCCTGCCTGAAAATTGAAGACCTTATTGTTGTTTGGAGAATAAGACACATAACCTGTATAGTCGAAGAAGGTGTAACCGGAAGCATTATTTCCGTAAGCCTGTCCGGTTTCGGGAATAATTTTTTGACGAGCCAGGATGGTGTCCGTAAAAAACGGGAAGGAACTTTTTCCTCCGTAAATAGTGGCCGCAAAGGTAAAATCGTTGTTGATGTTTGTTTTTACGTGAAGGCCACCAATGCTGGACATGACAGGCTTTGCGGTAAGAAGATCGTACCCTGCCTGCACATCAAGAATGGGATGGAGTTGCAGGTTAACCCAATTCCTCTTTTCCGGCTTTTCATTGAGTGTTTTACTTAGAAAAAAATTCTTAAACGCGTAAAATTTAAACGGAACCGCGGAATCGGTGGCATTTGAAAAGGTACTGCTGAGGTAAGGCTTGAAAGCGGAGTGGAAGGTGGTATTTGGTTTTGTAATATTCCAATAGTCAAAGGCTTCCTGGATATCTGCATTTATAAAAGCATTACGGGCCATAGGCTCGTATTGAGCAAACGATGAATCAAAAAGAAAAACAAACAGAAAGAGACCGAGATTTTTTTTAATTTATTCTTGTAAAAATAAACAAAAACCCAACGTTAAAAGGAACGTTCTTAAATCCATTAAAAATAATCGGAAAAATCCCACACAACTAAGAAATTCATCACTCCATTAACGCATAAATAAAAATTTGAATTATATTTACCATTCACACGATTAGGATGAAAAAAGCCTCTTACTTATTTTTGTTTTTGTCAGGCTTTGGAATGGCACAACAAAACCTCAAAGTCAACTACACACCGCTGAAGAGTTCTGGTCAGCTACCGCCGGTTTTCACTCAAAACATCAGGAATATCATACGCCAGGATATTACAGAATTGAATCGCCGGAAGGAATCAGATAAAACATTAAAGTCTTCCTACCTTACAGCTTCCAACTATCAGATAGAGAAGATCATTCGCGGGGGAAATACTCTGATAAACGATGAGGTAACCAACTACCTGAACCAGATTACGGATGTTATTTTGCAGAATAAACCCACACTGAGAAAAGACCTCAGCGTGTATACTTTAAAATCTTCGGTGGTAAATGCCTACAGTTTTGATAAGGGGTATACGTTCATCGACATTGCTTTGATTGCCCAGGCAGAGTCTGAGGCGCAACTGGCCTACATCATTTGTCACGAGATCTCACACTACACCAGCCAACATCACATTAACAGCTATGTGAAGAACGCCAAAATTGACGGGACTTACGATGGCAGTACCAAAGAAGATAAGTTAGTTGAAAAGTGCCAATATTCCAAGGAAAACGAGAGTGAGGCCGATCTGGAAGGGTATAAACTATTTGAACAGACAAAATACAGCCTGAAACAAGCGGAAAAAGCGTTTGATGTGTTGCAATACTCGCATCTGCCTTTTGAATTGGTGGAGTTTAAAAAGGAATGGCTGGAAACTCCGGGTTTTATTATACCACAGAGATATTTATTAAAAGAAACTTCGCCCATAAAGGACAATTCGAACGAGGATGATACCAAGCGGACTCACCCAAACACAAAAAAGAGAAAACAGGCTATCATTGACTTAAACGCGAACAGAAGTAACGATAACCGGCTAAACGCAATTGTTGGGCAGGAAAAATTTGAATATATCCGCGATCTGGCACGGATGGAACTTTGCCGTCTGTATTTGAAAAACAGGGACTATCCCAATTCGTTGTATGCCGCTTACATACTTTCTAAAAAATATCCGCAAAATGAATACCTCGCGGAGATTATTTCAAAATGTTTATATGGAATTACCCTTGTTGGTAACGGAATCACACGTTACACCAACAGCTCTTATCTCGAAAATGGAATTCCAGAATACACAGAAATAGAAAGTTACCCGCAGCAGATGTACCATCTCATCAATAAGATGCCATCTAACGAGTGGACCATTTTGTCGTTGAATTACATTTACCGTACTCACAAAAAATTTCCTTCGAACAAGAAATTAGAAGCCTATTCAGACAGCTTGCTGAAACTGATGGGGCGGATCAATTGGGGGTTGAGCGACTTTGTTCGGGTGGAGAAAAAGGCTGAGGTTCATACAGAAATAAAAAAGGATAGCTTGTCATTGAAACAGGAAGTGGGATCAAAAACAGATATGATTGCCAACCTTCAAAAAGAACAAAATATTAAAACGGATGACACGGTTTATTATAAAAACGTTTTTGTGGACCTATTCATGAATGACAAGGAGTTTAGTTCCAAATTTCCGCTCTTCGGAGCGAATAACGAGTCACTTACTTCCGGTTTTTCCAATTATTCACTCTCCTCAAAAAC
>CAZMHW010000447.1:0-3558 GCA_964566105.1 uncultured Akkermansia sp. | reverse complement strand
CTTTCCATCTTCTTCCGATGAATCTAAAATGAATATTCCTCTGCGTGAAGTTCTGAATCTGTCAATTGGTAACATATTGAAAGTTCTTCTGAGCCATCCGTTGAACATTGGGCCCATCTGCGTATTTAATTTTGGTGCAGACTCTAATCTAATTACAGTTTCTTCAGCTGTCATTGCATATAAAGAGTCAGCGATTCTCTGAATTTGTTCTGGATTATTTTCGCTACAACCTTCAATACTCTTCATAAGAAACCAAAGAGGTTCATCATACGGAAATTTAACAAGGTCTTCAAGTAGTCCTATCAATTCATTCGTTCTTCTAGCTTGATGAGCCATTATAATTCTTCTCCGCAAATTTGCATCAATTCTTTCTGGAGCCGCAATTTGCAGTGGATAAACACTATTTATGTTATCTAAATATGGTGAGCTTCTGAATAAGTCGATACTTCTCGCGACCCATTCATTTAGTTCATCGAAGTCATCTTCTATATTTATCGTCCGTTCCATAAATCTGATTTAGTTTGATGCTAATTTAACAATTTAACTTAAAATAACCACCTTGCTGCCGCAGGCCTGCGCTTTTGACTGAGCGGAGCGAGATGCGCAAACACGCTTGCCTGCCGGCAAGCAACCACTTTGTTTTGCACGTGGGCATTGCAGCTTATTTGTTTGGCTTTACCAAATGTCCTCCGAGGCCAAACAAATGTGCTGCAATTGCGATAGCCAACATGCGCCGCGTCCGGCGCAGAAGAAGCGTCGGCAAAAAAATTAAAATCGTCCTGAGAAAATTTGTTTAATGTTCGAGAGTCAACCGAAAAGCTGTCGACCGGAATGCCAGAAGTTTTTGAAAACGAAAGCTCTTTTGTCCGCCGTAAAATTGTCATTGGAAATGTCCATGCGGCAATTGGTACTAACGTATTGCGGCTAGGCGTTCGGCCCGCCGGCCTTATGTCTGTCCGGCGAAGCGATAGCGGAGCGAATTATTAAAAGACGGCGGGCTGACGCCTGAGCCGCTGTTAGCGGTAGTTATTTTAATTCTTCTTTTATTGATTTTTCAAGGTCGGAAATGGTAAGTTTAAAGTCTTTGTACTGCTGGAAAACTCGTCTAAATTCATTAACAGGTAAAGTTCCATTTTCTATCGCATCAATAAGATGTCTATTTGTCGCTGTGACATTTTCGTTAATTCGTCCATTCTTTGAAAAACTAAATAAAAGTGGAGTGAATATTTTTAAGTCTGCTTTAGAAAGCGAACCTTTTATAAATTTTAAATCCGTAGTAAGTTTTGGGAATTTCTTGAGGATGTTTTCTGAAGAATTTGAGGAAGCTTTTGGCGGATCAAAGTTTGATAAACGCTGATTTAGATCTTCAATTGATTTGTTTATGAATTCTATTTCCGAGCGAAGACTATTAAATAATGCCTCGACCTTCGACAACTCTTGCTTTTTAACTTTTAAATCTTGTTGTAAAACACTCAACCGGATTATAATCTTTTGCTTTTCTGCCTCATTTTTCTTTTTAATCTTCTCCTCAGCTGATTCCTTATAAGAATCTTGGGCTGAGTCTGTCTGTTTGTTTGAACTTGAAGCAGCTTTTCGTTTTAACTCTTCTTCCCTTCGCTTTAAGTCTTCTTCTCTACGTCGTAACTCTTCTTCTTTGGATTTAAAAGCCGAAAAGTCTGAATGTTTAAAATGTCTCAGTTTTTCGTCATAGGCTTTTCTTTTACCAGGAACTGAAAGGACTTCATAGGCTTCTTGGATTTCTTTGAATTTGTCTTCAAAGTACTTGTCTCCATCATTTTTGTCAGGATGAAATTTTAAAGCCAATTTTTTATATGCTTTTTTTACTTGCTCAGTTGTCGAAACGGTAGTTATACCTAATATGTAATAATAGTCTTTCATAATTACCGCTAACGTTTGGCAGCTACTTACAGTTTTTTGCTTTGTCAAGTTAAGCATTTGAGCGTTAACCCGCAAAAAATTGGAAGTAGGTGCTGTTAGTACCGAGTGGGGGCGCACACAGTTCGATACGTTTAGCTATCGGTGTCCGCATATTAATTTTTCTTTTTACGTCCGTGTAATCTTTGATATTCTCTTGTCCATGCACCACGCCTCCAGCAACCAAAACACAAATAACGCCCTTCATAATGCGTTCTTCTTGTCCATTTTTTCTTTGGATGAATAGCGCCACTAACGTCAAGCACACTGTTTAAAGATAATAAATATTTTATTTGTTCTTTGTCTGCGGTCTTGTTGATTGTCTGGTGAGAAACCTTTTGTTTGTTGCGGACCGACTTGATATTAATTTTACGAGTTGGCGTATATTTACTTAGGTCGTCCTTTAACTTCTTGATACGAACATTTGTCAATTGTTCTGTTTCGCTACTGTCACGCCAAATAGGATAGCTATTAAGATATTCAATATTTGTCGCGATGAATTTAAAGCATGAGTCAACCGAGTAAGGCATTTTAGCATAGTCTGAAGATTTATGTTTAAAATAAATACTGGGAAAAGTCATTTTGAGTTCTCCGTCAGTAAGCCTTGTCTGGATTTCGGCGTCTTGTCCCAGAAGCCTTGTCGAGAGGAAAAAAAGTACTATTGTCAATTTTATGAGTGTCCGCATACTTTTTTGTCCGACGATTTTTTTTTTTTTTCACGAGGGTTTGTCCGCCCCCATTGGTACTAACGTTTTGCGGCCTTGCGTCCGTTTTTTTGCTAAGTCCAAATATAGCATTTGAGCGTTACTGCGCAAAAAAATGGCGGAAGACCGCTGTTAGTTGCTGGCCGCTTTGTAATAAATTTCGGTCTTACCGGTAAGTTGGTTGTCCCGATAGTTTTCAATGATGTCCATATCACCTTTAGAATATCTTATTCTCCGATAATAGTAAGTTGTACCATACTTTCCACAACAATTTCCTTCAATAAAGACTTCGTTCTTTGTGGTAATGACTTTTTCAAGAGTATCTGTTCTTGGAATTAATCCAAAGTTTTGAAAATAAAAGCATTTAGTTTTAATGACGCTGTCACCTTTATAAAAGTAATAACAATCTTGTCTTGCGCCCTCACTGTTGGGATAATTAATATTGTCCCATGTTGTCTTTATAATTTTGCTGTCTGAATTATAGAAAAGTTGTTTTCTGTAAATTGATTTTATTTTACCGTTTTCATAAAAAATCGAATTTGTTGTGTCCTTGATGGATACAACACCAGCATTATAATTTATAGCGATATTTACTCCATTCGAATCCGTAATCCAATAATCCATCAGATATTTATTAAAGTATTCAGAACTGTAGCTTCTTCGGATATACCTTTCTTTAGGAAAGTACTCATAATAAGTGTCATACTTACGTTGATATTTACCTGTTGTTGAATCGAATAAATACTGCACTTCTGTTATGAGCGTCGTCTTCTTTTCAAGAAAAATTTGTTCATTCATTCTAGTTCTTTCATTCACTTGTTCAGATAAAACCTGCTTAAGCTGATTCTTTTGTCCGAAAGTCTGAAGGCAAACAAAAATAAAAGCTAATATGTAAATTTTTCTCATCATTGCTGTGTGC
>CAZMHW010000446.1:2745-3560 GCA_964566105.1 uncultured Akkermansia sp. | reverse complement strand
ATTGATACCAATCTTGTTATTGACGATTTACCATCAGGAATTTTATCCAGCAAAAAGAAAGTAGACTGTGTTCCGTTTGATTCCCGTTTTACTTTCATCCCAACAAATTCGGCACATATTGCGAGTAAATGGCTGGTTGACAATTCTCTTTTTTCCGGAAACACATTCACATTTTCTTTTAAAACGGTTGGCACTTACCTGATCAAAGGAACCTTGTACGATTCCCTCACAACCTGCAGGAATACGATCGACTACACGGTAATAGGCCACCCAAAACCAGTTGCGGATTTTACATTTAGTCCTGAAAAACCAGTCGAGAATGAGGACGAAGTAGTATTTACAAATACCTCACAGGGTGAAGAATTAAATTCGTTTAACTGGTTTTTTATCGCGAATGGAAATTACAGCTCGGCTACTAAAAACACGTCGTATCTGTTCTCAACGGACGGAAATTATCCCGTTGCCCTTATTAGCCAGAATAAGTGGGGCTGTTCAGACACTGTTGTCAAATCCGTTCGGGTTGAAATTGCGTTTTCTATTTACATTCCAAATGTATTTACGCCTAACAATGATAATTTGAATGAACTATTTAAACCTGTTACGAGAGGTGTAAAACTCTATCACTTCGCGGTGTTTGATCGTTGGGGTGCTCTTCTTTTTGAAACAAACGATCCGAACATCGGTTGGGATGGAACTTATAAAGGTCAGCTCTGCAAAAGTGATATTTACGTGTGGACGATCAGTGTTTCTGGAACGAACGGGGAACAAAAGAAACTGAAGGGTCATGTAACACTTAACAAAGGAGAATTCTAGGA
>CAZMHW010000446.1:364-2735 GCA_964566105.1 uncultured Akkermansia sp. | reverse complement strand
AATGCCCACTGTCTCCACATCTGTAAAACCTGCTTTTATTTTCAATCCATTTTCTGGCATTTACAAAAGCTTCCAGCCAAGGAGAGACTTCATCCTTTTGACCACGGTCAGGATAATTAGCCCAATTCCATGGAAACGTAGAACGTTCAATGTGTGGCATCATTACTAAATGACGACCTGTTTTATCACACATCATAGCCGTGTTAAAATCGGAACCGTTAGGATTTGCCGGATACGATGAGTAGCCGTATTTTGCGACAATATGGTATTTATCTTCGCTGTAGGGTAATTTAAATTTCCCTTCTCCGTGTGAGATCCAAACACCAAGAGTCGCTCCTTCCAGAGAGGATAACATTACGGAGTTGTTTTTCTGTATCTTAACCGAAGTAAATCCGCTTTCGTGTTTGTTGGAAGTATTGTGATGCATTTTACCATGAACTTCGTGTTCAGGGTTAATCAATTCCAACTCCATAAGTAACTGGCAGCCATTGCAAATTCCAACCGACAACGTATCTTCACGTTTAAAAAAGTTTTTCAACGCGGTGTTTGCTTTTTCGTTGTACAAAAAGGCACCGGCCCATCCTTTAGCAGAACCCAATACATCTGAATTAGAAAAACCTCCAACTGCGCCAATGAATTGAATATCCTCCAGAGTTTCTCTGCCTGTGATAAGATCGGTCATATGCACATCCTTCACATCAAATCCAGCGAGATACATGGCATTAGCCATTTCACGTTCTGAATTAGAACCCTTTTCGCGGATAATAGCTGCTTTTGGTTTGCCTGCTCCCTTCTCGACTCCGCTCGAAGTTACAGGTAGTTTTCCATCAAAATGTTTTGGAAAATTAAACTCTAAAGGTTGATTTTTATAGTTCGTATAACGCTCTTGCGCCATGCCATTTCGCGATTGTTTGGAATCCAAAAGAAAAGACGTTTTATACCAGATATCTCTTGTTTCAGAAACATTAAACGTGAAGAGATCGCTATTGTTTTTAATGGTGATTGTATTTCCCTCTGTAACCGTGCCAATTTTAAAAATTTCAATTTTACTTTGAGCAAACACACTTTCAACAGAAGCATCCGCCTGAAACACAACTGCGATATTTTCGTTAAAGAAGGCTTTTACAGAATCTTTTTCATTTAAAGAAGACAAATCGTAGGTTGCTCCCAGATTCACATCCGCAAAACTCATTTCTAACAAAGTAGTAATTAATCCTCCACTTCCAACATCATTCCCTGCGGCAATCTTACGTTCTTTGATAAGATCCTGCAATACATTAAATGCTGTTTTAAGATATCCTGCATTTTTAATAGTTGGGACTTCCACCCCAATTTTATTCAAAATCTGTGCAAAGGAAGATCCTCCTAGCTTAAAAGTATCCTGTGACAAGTTCAGGTAATAGATATTTCCGCCCTTACGTTTTAAAACGGGTTCTACCACCTTTGTAATGTTAGAGCAATTTCCCGCGGCAGAAATAATAACCGTTCCGGGAGCAATCACTTCCTCGTTCGGATATTTTTGTTTCATGGAAAGGGAATCTTTTCCGGTTGGAATATTGATTCCCAATTCTATTGCAAAATCCGAACAAGATTTTACAGCTTCATACAAACGGGCATCTTCGCCCTCATTTTTACAAGGCCACATCCAATTAGCGGATAATGAAACGGATCTTAATCCATCCTTTAGTGGTGCCCAGACAATGTTTGACAAGGCTTCTGCAATAGCATTGCGGGAACCCGTTGCAGGGTCAATCAAGGCCGTTAAAGGTGAATGGCCAATACTGGTTGCAATTCCTTCTTTTCCTTTATAATCGAGGGCCATTACGCCGACATTATTCAATGGTAATTGCAATGGACCCGCACACTGTTGTTTGGCTACTCTTCCGCCCACACAACGGTCTACTTTATTGGTTAACCAATCCTTGCAGGCTACCGCCTCTAACTGCAATACCTGGTTTAAATACTGTGGAATATTGGCTACAGTGTAAGTCAGTTCAGAATATTTTGTTTTTACGCTTTTATCAGTCATCACGGTTTTTGGTGAACTACCGAAGAAGTCCTCCAGGGCGTAATCCATTGGTTTTAAGCCGGTGGTTTTAGATTCAAATGTAAACCGATGATCGTTGGTGACATCACCTACCTGGTACATTGGCGCGCGCTCGCGATCAGCAATGCGTTGAAGGGTGTCAATATCTTTTTGTCCGATCACAAGCCCCATGCGCTCCTGTGACTCGTTTCCTATAATTTCTTTTGCCGACAAAGTCGGGTCACCAACCGGTAACTTATCCAGGTCAATTAACCCACCTGTAGCTTCCACTAACTCGGATAAACAATTTAAGTGTCCACCCGCCCCATGATCGTGGATGGAAAC
>CAZMHW010000446.1:0-354 GCA_964566105.1 uncultured Akkermansia sp. | reverse complement strand
CAATGGGATTATTGTCGCTTTCTACCAAACCACGAATGGCATTGGCGGCACGCTTTTGCATCTCAGGATTAGAACGTTGAATGGCATTTAATTCGATTCCTGAGCCAAAAGCACCGGTATCAGCAGAAGAAACGGCCGCTCCGCCCATACCAATACGGTAATTTTCTCCACCCAGGATTACAATTTTATCCCCCTCTTCGGGAGACTTTTTGATGGCCTGATTTAATTTGCCATAACCAACACCACCTGCCTGCATGATCACTTTATCGTAACCTAACTTCCTTACCGGATCACCAGGTTTATCTGCTTGTTCATGCTCAAAGGTTAATACAGATCCTGCGATTAGAGGTTGCC
>CAZMHW010000445.1:0-3594 GCA_964566105.1 uncultured Akkermansia sp. | reverse complement strand
CCTATGTGCTGGAGAAAGAACATAGTGAAGCACAAAAAAATGCGCTGGCTCTGGTTTTACAGCTCAAACATAAGAATGAACGCGTAAAAACACAGGTGATTAAAAAACTTTTGCATGAATTAAACTAGCTAAGTTCTTGAAAATTTTAAACTCAAAATCCCCCCAAAAGATTTATAAAAGCCCGGCTTTTTTTGATATTTTAGGGGCTATTAAACGCATTATGAAAAAATCAATTCTCCTCAGCGCATGGCTTGTTGCTTTTGTTGTTTCAGGTAGTCTGGCACAAAACAAATTATTAACCATACAGGAAGCTGTTTTAAAAGGTCGCACCGCACTGGCACCCAAACGCCTCCAAAATCTTGGATTTATACCGGAGTCTAAAAAACTATCCTACGTCGACAAAAACGAATTGTTGGTGGTAAACGCTGCTGATGGGAAAACAGTTTCTTCACTCAACACAGTGACTTTTAACAAAAACCTCGTAGCCGCAGGTCTTGACACGGTTGCCACCCTCGAAGGTTTAAAATGGAAAAACGAAAACGAGTTTTATTTTAGCAACAAAAAAGGGGAATGGTTGTATTCCCTCGATAAAAAAACAGCTTCCAAATCTGAACGGAAGATCAGCGACCCAAGTCTCGAAAATTTAGATGAGTTTAAAGAGGGCGAGATCTATGCCTGGGTAAACAATAATAACGTTTACGTGATGAACAACGGACAAAGTAATCAGGTAACCACCGATGGTTCTTATGTGATCGTAAATGGTAAAAGTGTACACCGCGATGAATTTGGCATACACAAAGGGACTTATTGGAGCCCAAAAGGCAATTACCTGGCTTATTACCGAATGGACCAAAGCGACGTGACTGATTATCCAATTATCGACTGGACCACCTATCCTGCGAGTAATAAGAATATCAAATACCCAATGGCGGGAAATAAAAGTCATTATGTAACATTGTATGTATACGATCTGCAAAAGAAAACCAGTACCCTTATTAAAACAGAAGGTCCCAAAGAGCAATACCTTACCAATATTTCCTGGAGTCCGGATGAGAAAAAAATATACATTGCTGTTTTAAATCGTGAGCAAAATCATTATAAACTCAATGAATACGATGCACAAAGTGGCGCGTTTGTAAAAACTCTTTTCGAAGAAAAAGACGAGAAATACACAGAGCCTTTAAATCCAATGTTGTTTGTAAAAAACAATCCCAAACAATTTATCTGGCAAAGCCGTAAAGACGGGTACACGCATTTTTACCTCTACAATGTGGATGGCAGCCTGGTGAAACAACTGACCAAAGGCAACTGGGAGGTAAAAGCCGAAAATGGTTTTGACGAAAAAGGTGAAAATCTATTTTTTCACGCCAATGAGCAAAGCCCGGTGAACCAGGATTTCTATTCGGTGAATTTAAAATCGGGAAAAATTACCCGTCTTACACAGGAAAGTGGCTTCCATACAGTAGTTTTAAGCAAAAACGGTGACTACGCGCTGGACAATTTTACTTCCTGCTATATCCCCCGTGAATATAGGGTAATTACTACTGCCAACGGGAAATCGTCTACCATTTTTAAAGCTGAAAATCCTTTGAAGGATTACAAAACCGGTAAATGGAATTTATTCACCATTAAAAATTCAGAAGGAACTGACCTGTATTGCCGCTTATTTAAACCAACAGACTTTGACAGTACAAAAAAATATCCTGTACTGGTGTATTTGTATAATGGTCCCCACTCGCAGCTTGTTACCAACAGCTGGATGGCCGGCGGAGAAGTGTGGTATCACTACATGGCTCAAAAAGGATTTATCGTATTTACATTAGACGGCAGGGGAACTTCTAACCGTGGTAAGGTTTTTGAACAGGCTATTCACCGCCAGCTAGGAAGTAAAGAAATGGAAGATCAGTTAAAAGGTGTTGAGTTTTTAAAATCACTTGCTTATGTAGACGGAAATCGTCTGGGCGTTCACGGCTGGAGTTTTGGCGGTTTTATGACCACTTCTTTAATGACACGTAACGCAGGTGTATTTAAAGTAGGTGCCGCAGGTGGTCCGGTAATTGACTGGAGTTATTATGAGATCATGTATGGCGAACGCTACATGGATATGCCACAGGAGAACAAAGAAGGCTATGATAAAAATAATTTACTGAACCATGTAGATAAATTAAAAGGTAAATTACTCATGATTCACGGCGCACAGGACGACGTAGTGGTGTGGCAACACAGTATTATGTACCAGAAGAAAGCCGTTGACAAGGGTGTACAACTGGATTATTATGTGTATCCGGGGCACATGCACAATGTACTGGGCAAAGACCGCGCACATTTGATGGAGAAGATCACAAATTATTTTCTTGATAATTTGTAATGCAGTTTTTGAAAACTTATTTTTTTAAAATACTCGGAGTACTTGTACTCACATTTATTTTTTACCAGGAATGTTTTGTAAAAAACAACAAAGACTTTGATATTTTCATCGGAGCTTCTCAGCTCGTTTTTGAAGGTAAAAATTGTTACGAGGTGTGGTTAAAGTCTGGCGCTGAAGGCTTAAGGTACTTCTACAGTCCTTTATTTGCGGTACTATTATTCCCTTTAAAAGACCTTCCCCAGGTAGCTTACAATTTTGTATGGACAGGAATTAATCTGTTGTTCATTTACCGCATTTTTAAACTACTTCCCTTTTTTCTCCCGTTAAAATCTTTTTCGGAAAAGAAAAGAACACTCTTTTCATTTCTGCTATTCGTGCTCACAGCCCGTTATATGTTGGATAATCTGGACCTGGGGCAAATGACTTTTCTTTTGGTCTGGGCCACGATGGAATCCATGCGCCTGATCTTCCAAAAAAAACGTCTTACAGGTGCGGCCCTGCTCGCTCTCATTATTAATATTAAACTCATTCCGCTGGCCTTTGTTTTCTACCTGATTTATAAAAGAGAGTTTCGCGCTGTTCTTTTAACCGGTGCCTTTTTTGTTCTTTATCTTTTTCTACCGGCTGTTTTTATTGGTCCCTCTTTTAATAATGAACTTTTGCAGAACTGGTTTCATTCCTTAAGCGGCACTGCTGCTCACAGTATCCACGATGATGCCGGAAGACCAAGCCTATCTTCTTTGATTCCGTCCCTGCTCATGGATACACCACTTCAATTTGGCCTTAAACGGAATTTCATAAATCTATCTGAAGGTACAGTGAATGGTGTGCTTAACACTGTGCGGTTTTTAATGCTCTTAGTTCTGGCCTTTCTCTTTGGTAAACCCTTTCAGACGATCAGAGATAAAAAAGAATTTTTTTACGACCTTTCATTAATTTGTTTGGCAACACCCTTAATTTTTCCTCACCAGGGCAAATACTCTTTTTTCTACTTGTTACCTGCTTACGCTTACTGCCTCTATTCGGTTTTAAAACTCAGGTATGTGCAAGACAAACTAAAAAACACCTATCAACTGAGTAAAAACCTGTTAATTGGTTCTTTTTGCCTGGTAACGCTCACAACCGACGGATTAATTGGCAGAAAAGCCAGTGATTTTACCGAGTACTTGCATCTGATAAGTTATGGTGCGCTGATACTATTGGTAGCTATGGTTTATTTAAAACCG
>CAZMHW010000444.1:0-3596 GCA_964566105.1 uncultured Akkermansia sp. | reverse complement strand
GCCACCAACAGCGCCTACAAAATTAGTTCCATTATAGAGCATGGTTCCATTGTCCTGGTGGCCTGTAATCCATATGTTTGGGGACACAGAAGACAATCCTATTTTATAAATCTGCGAAATATTTCTCGGCGAAGTCAGGTCGGTCCAGCTGCTACCGGTGTAAAGAAAAACGCCACCGTCGTTTGTCGAATAAAGAGTGCCCGAAGGTGTGTATTCCAATTCGTGAATGTCGGCGTGCACAAAAGGCGGATTACCTGTACCCACCCAGCAGCCGATGTTTGACCATGTACTGCCACCATTTGTACTTTTCCATATATTAACTCCGCCTACCACTACTTCGTTTTTATCCAACGGAGAAACCGCACAGGCCAGATCGTACCAGCCCTGACCTCCCGTAGCACTGGCGTTGCAGGGATTCGATAAAATGTCGGGTGAAGTACACATGGTTGAAAAACTGGTTCCGCCATTTGTAGAACGGTAAACCCCCAAAAGACCACTATTGGAGGACTTTGAAGCTAAAACATAAACGTAATTGGTGTCCGCGGGAGTCACCGCAATGTTCATGCGGTTTGATCCGGTAGGAATTCCACCGGCCGTACTGATTTGTGTGAAATTTGCTCCGCCGTTCACCGAACGAAATAAAGAACCACCGGCAACAAATACCACATTTGGATTACCGGATTTGAATTCAGCATCGTAAAAATTGCCCCCCTGAATCAAGGTCCAGTTCGTGCCACCATTAGTGGTGCGGTATACACCAAAATTTCCAACAGCGATCAGAATTTGTGGGTTGGCGGGATTAATAATTACCCGGCGCATTTGGCGTTGTTGACTCACCGGAAAGGTGAGACCTGTTGTATTCCAGGTAATACCCCCATCGGTGGACTTAAGCACACCGATACTGTAAGTGTCGCCGTTACCGTCCCCATCACCTGTTGCCAGATACATGTTGTTTGGGTTGGTAGGATCAATGGCCAGATCTGAACAGCCTATCACAGTCAGATAATCTGTCGCGGTAGTCCAGGTGAGACCGTTGTTAGTGGTTTGCCATAATCCACCAGAAGGTGAGCCACACCAAAACATATTTGGGTTAGTTGGATGAAATGTGATAAAATTGTCGCGGCCCGTTTTAGTTGGCGTACCGTTTACCAGACCCGAAGGTGGTCCCATAGGGCCAATGGCTGTCCAGGTTGTACTGGCCATAGTGCTACTGGATCTTTCAGATGCTTGCGCACGCACAAACTCCTGGTAATTATTCCAGGTAGTTGAGATCAGAGAAAGGTCTCCGCTTGGATATACACGTGGCTCTACAAAATACTCCCAACGTTTAAACGGTTTATATCCTCTTCCTTTTTCCGTAATGTCTTTGTCTTTCCAATATGCGTTGAATGCCGCCTGGATTTCATAAAAATTTCTTCCAGGTTCCTGCATCATTTCCCAGTAGGTTTGTGCATTGAAGCTTTTACCAAGAAGCATACAACTTATTATAAGTGCGATTTTTTTCATTGTGGTTAGAATAGGTCTCTAAAATACTGAATACATCAATAGCTCCTATTTTTTTTTAGTTAAAAAGACCGGACTTTCTTATATTTGGATATGCGGTTAAAATCCTGTTTAAGTTTAATCTTGTTGCTGACCGGGTATCTATCCTTCTCGCAAAAAAAGAATATCACCATTAAAATAACTTACAAAGAGCCCTACTGTGGCGGCGCTCGTCCGAGTGAAGAAATATTGCAGGAGGCGCAGTTGGCAAGACCCTACGCAAAAAAAAAGGTGGTTCTGGTGTCTGACAAGGGTAAAACAAAGGTGCTGAAAACAGACACAAATGGCGAAATAAAAACAAAACTGAAGGCTGGCACCTACAAGATTTATGAAGCCTGGCGTTACACTAAAAAAACAGTTAACGGAATGCCTTTGCAGAATTTTGATTCTGAATGCCTCAAATTGGAATGGCAAAAAGAAATTTGTCTGATTAAGGTGGGGGATACTACTTCTAATGAGTTAAAAAATGAGATCATTCTCTCTTGTCCCTGGGCAGTACCATGCATTTTGGACTCTTTGAGGCCAGAATTACCCAATTAAGCGAGGTATTTTCACAATTTTAGACAATCCAGGCCTCTTTTAGTGAATTCTTGAGATTTATTTATTGGGTTATTAACATCTAAAACCTTTTAATTCACATCAAATTAACAAATTGCCTTTTTAGCGGAATTCGAGGTTTTTTGCCTTAAAATAACCGGAAAAAGATGTATATTCGTTCTGTCAATTAAACCAAAAGCCATGTTAAGATTTAGAAATTTAGTATTGATAGGGATTCTTTTTTTAATCCCAACCGTGATTTTTTCACAATCACCCAAAAAATACTGTGACGCTGCTGAAAAATTTGAAAAAGCCAAAAATTATGAGGGCGCTATAGAAAACTACTCCAAAGCACTTGAAATGGATCCTAAGTTTGAAAAAGCTTATATAGCAAGAGCTTTATGCTACGAAAAGATCAACTTCAAAATGGAGGCAGTGGAAGATTACAAAAAAGCCAGTGTTTTTAATCCTAAGGAAAAAGAACTTTACTACAATGCCGGACGTCTGCTCGCTGACCTCAACAAATACAAGGAAGCGGACGAAATGCTGCGTAAAGCACTTGAAAGGGATAAAGGGTATACAGAAGCGCTTGCTCTTGAAGTGAAAGTTTTATTTGAACTAAAAGATTATACCTACGGTCTAACGGTGACGCAATTGGCGATCGATGACAAAAAAACAGCGATCAACCTCTACAATCACGCTGTTATGCAAGACAGTTTGAAAAACAATGTGGAAGCTGAGAAGTTTTACAGAAACGCTAAATACGCGGATGCTAAATTTATCCCTGCTTACGTTGCACTCGCGCTCACTCAGATTGAACTAAACAAACCGGAAGAAGCCATGAAGGTATGTGATGAGGCTTTAACCAAAGAACCTAACAACTCGGATGTATTCCTTGCGAAAAGCTTGGTTAATGCCGCAAAAAAAGATTTTCAGAACGCAATCAACGAGATCACCAAAGTAATCTTAACCAAACCAACTGTTAACGCCTTTATGCTGAGGGCTTCGTTCTATGTAACTTTGGGTCAACATCACAACGCCATCAACGATTATTCTCAGGTTATCCGTCTGGATGAAAACAATGTGATGGCTTATCTTGACAGAGCTATTGCCAGCGAACAGATCCAGAATTTTAAAGCTGCCCTTTCTGATTATAACAAAGTGGCAACCCTGGCCAGTGGTAATGACAAAATTGACGGTATTGTAAAACAAGCGAAAAAGAAAATTTACGAACTGAACAGAGAAAACGTAAAACCGGAAGTAGAACTAACCTCTATTAAATCGGACAAAAATGTAATTAAGATTTCCGCCGATAAAACTGATATTATTCTGAAAGGGATTGTGAAAGATGCCAGTCTTATCAAAAACATCAATGTAAATTCAGGAACGGCGATCTTTTCGATGGATTCGTTAAACCCGGTATTTACTTTGAAAATCTCTGAACTTCAGAAATTAAATGAAATTACAATTACTGCAACGGACGTGTATAACAATACACAGACCACACAATACAAAAT
>CAZMHW010000443.1:0-3603 GCA_964566105.1 uncultured Akkermansia sp. | reverse complement strand
ACGGCAACTGATGGATGAACAAAACGCCACCACCTTGCCGGATGCACTAAAAAAGATGAGTATAAAAACCTGAATTGTTCTTCGGAGGAGATCACCTACATCTCCTCTGTTAAGTCCATTATTGAAGCCAATTGTACCGGTTCCGGCTGTCACGGGACCGGTACTTCCAATGGCAATTATACCACCTATGAAGGTTTACTTATCAGAGTAAACAACGGTACCCTGTCAAAACGCGTGTTGTATACCAAAGACATGCCTAAGGGCTCTTCTTTATCTCTGGAAGATCGAAAAAAAATAAAATGCTGGATCGACCGTGGCGCGCCAAAAGAGTAATGTTTAATAATTACCCGCTGATAAGCGACATTTAACCGCAATACGGGCGTCTTATTTGGTTTGTATGGATTAATTATCTACATTTATTTAATACAAACTTTCTATTTTTCTATTTAATGAAAACTAAATTAACACTCGTTAGTGCTCTCTTTTTGTTCTTAATCATTTCAAAAAAATCAACTGCACAAACCAACTTACAGCCCGAGGAACAGAGTGGCAACACTTCAAAAAATATTTGCGGCACCGAAGTCCCAAGCCAGCAGTGGGAAACTCAATTTCAGGATCTGGTAAAACAGGTTCAGGAAGCCAAGGCAGCTAACAAAACACAGGGTATCGTGTATACTATCCCTGTTATCATTCATGTTATTCATGGAGGTCAGGCAGTTGGAACCTATCCGAACATCGCACAGGGACAATTAAATTCACAAATTCAGGTACTCAATAACGACTACGGTGGAATTGGTTTTAACAGCGGAAATTACCCCGCTACCGCTTTTGCTACCTATGCCAGCAATCAAAATTTGCCATCTGCGAATCTGGATGCCTTTGGCAGGGTAATGATTGCAAATTGCAACGTACAATTTTGTCTTGCTACAAAAGATACCTTAGGCAATACCCTTGCTGAACCTGGAATTGAAAGGATTAATTATGTTACCAGAGGCTGGACAAATCCAGGCTCATTTACTACCAATACTAACTTACAGAATTACGTAAATGCCACTATTAAACCACAAACCATTTGGAACGTGTCCAAATACCTCAACATTTGGGTAACCGATATTGGAAGCGCTGCTACTTTGCTGGGCTATGCCACTTTTCCTCCCCTTGCTGGTCTCACAGGATTACCAGCGGGCTCCTTAGGAACAAATACCACCGACGGATTCTGGTGTTTGGCCCGTGCTTTTGGTTCACAAGCCATTTATCCTGCAGGCACTTACATGACCGGTTATACCCGTGGCCGCACAAGTACGCATGAGATCGGACACTGGCTGGGGCTAAGACACACCTGGGGTGACGGAACCTGCCTGACGGATTTTTGCAATGACACGCCTCCAAACTACAACAGCAATTTTGGATCACCTGCTTACCCACTCAATGCTACAGGAACTAATTCCTGCTCCGGAGCTGTAAATGGCGCCATGTTTATGAATTTTATGGATTACACGGACGACCCTGTAAAATATATGTTTACCACTGATCAGGCCACACGCATTCAAACAGCAATGACTTATAGTCCTTACCGCAAATTTTTGGGCACGCACAATTTATGCTCTGTAGCCGCTATAGCTGCAACTTCACAATTTAATCTGCCGGCGCGGGTTTGTGGATCAGCTGTCATTACTCCCACTAATAACTCACTGGGTACACCTGTACCCTCTTACACCTGGTCATCTGCCAGTGGTGTAGTGTTCAGTCCTAACGCCAATGTAAGCACACCGGCTATTTCTTTCCCAAGTCCGGGTATTTACACGATTACCTTAACAGTAGACAACGGTGTTACAGCCTCATCATCCAAAACAATCAATGCTTTTCCAACACCGACTTTGGTTAATTCCACACCAACCAAAGCTTGCCTGAACCACATTGTAACTATTACTGCCAGCGGTGCTAATAGTTACGCCTGGCTTCCACTCTTTACGGTAACCAACAGTATCAGCTATGTAGCCAGTGATAACAAAACATTTACGATCACCGCGACAGACGCGAACCAATGCAAAACAACAGATTCCGTTACGGTTTACGTTATCGATTGTACAGGTATCAGCGCTAACGAATTAAATAAAGTAGGCATGAGTATTTACCCCAACCCAGCCAGCAACGAACTAAATCTGAATATCGTGACCATTCACGAAACAGGCTCTCGGATTGAGGTATCAGATGCACTTGGCCACCTTGTTTTTACGAAGGATGCCAAACTCGCGGAGGGAAAAAATAAAATTCAAATACCGCTCGAATCACTTGTTAACGGCATTTATTTTTTAAGAGTAGAAACCAAAGAAGGAAATCTGATCAGTTCTAAATTTGTAAAGGAATAAATTCAATAATTTACGACTCCCATTAAAAGAAGCTGTCTCAAAAGGTCAGCTTCTTTTAGTTTGTGTAGTCGCCCACTTTGAGCTTCTGTTGTACTCGCGTCCTCCGCGTTCAATTTCAACTAAACATAAACAACACTAATCAGACTCATCTAAACTGATAGTTTCTCGTCCGCGTGAATCCGTTGTATCCGCGTCATCCGCGTTCAATTTCAACTAAACATAAACAACATTAATCAGACTCATCTAAACTGAAAATTTCTAATCCGCATAAATCCGTTGTATCCGTGTCATCCGTGTTCTATTCCAACTAAACATAAACAACACCAATCAGACCGATTTATAATGATAATTTTTCATCTTCCGAAAAAACAATTCTTACTTTTTCTCAGCGGAAGTATCAAAACTCTTTGCTCTCAGCAAATAAACAGCAACCCCCAAAGCCATTGTGCCCGTGAGAATAAAGGTGCTGGCAGCGCCAAAGTTAAACCAGATAAAACCGGCCAAAACACTCGCCAACATAGTACATACGCTCTGAAAAGCCGCGTACGTGCCTATCGCAGTGGCCGTATCTTTTTTATCAGTCAAAGTGGTGACCCAGGCCTTTGAAATTCCTTCTGTAGCTGCTGCATACACACCGTATAGAAAAAATAAAAAGTAAAAAACAATTAAACCACCTTCAAAGGCCATTCCAAAATACACCGCGGCAAAAGAAAAGAGACCGAAAATAAAAACAGATTTTAAACCGATTTTATCAGCCAGTACACCCAAAGGGTAGGAGAAAACCGCATAAACTAAATTGTAAAAGATATAAACTCCAATAACAGCTGTATCAGACAGTCCCGATTGTTTAGCTCTTAGCAGCAAAAACACGTCTGAACTATTAAACAAGGTAAACACTAATAATCCACCCACTAGTTTGCGGTAAGATGCCGGACTGTTTTTCCAGTAATTTAAAAATGAAAAAAAACTAACCGCGCTCAGACTTTTTTTTGTCTCTGCCTTTTTTTCTTTGATGAGAAAGGAAAAAACCACCGCGAGCAGACCCGGAAAAACAGCCATAACGAAAAGTGTTTTATAATCTTCCGGATAAAACTGTAGATAAATTAAGGCCAGCGCTGGTCCCATAACAGCCCCGGTTGTGTCAAGTGCCCGGTGAAAACCAAATACTTTTCCTTTTGTTTCCGGAGTGGCCTCATCCGATAAAATGGCATCCCGGGCGCCGGTTCGTATACCC
>CAZMHW010000442.1:0-3617 GCA_964566105.1 uncultured Akkermansia sp. | reverse complement strand
CAGTAAGATTGTGCTTACACGTGAAGACAATTCCGTGTACATACAACCTGACAGTTACCGCATTATTCAACAGGGAACTCCATCCAGCATGCTGGTGCAGGTAGCGAATGTTCCGGTAGGAAATTATAAATCCATAAAACTGATGCTGGGGGTGGACAGTGCCAAGAATAATTCCGGCGCGCATAGCGGTGGCCTTGATTTTAACTACGCGAGTGATATGTTCTGGGGCTGGAATACGGGGTATATCTTTTTAAAACTGGAGGGAACTGCACCAACTTCCACACTTTCCAATGGTTATTTTGAATACCATATTGGGGGATATGGAGGAATCAATAAAACACAAAGAACATACGACCTTGGCCTAACGGGAACCACCGCGAACGTCACAACCGCTAAAACACCAACTATTAATCTTGTAACAGATGTAAATGAATTATTTAAAAATCCTACAGTGATTTCTTTCTCAACTTTACCTTCGGTTGTTTCTGCTGGTGCCAACGCAAAAAAGATCGCCGATAATTACGCGGACATGATCCGTTTTGAAAAAGTTCAAAATCCCTAAGGTAGATGAAACATTTTTTTTATATCCTGAGCCCATTTGTATTCCTTGCCTGCAAAGTAGATCCGAAAGTGATAGCACCCTTGCCTACTAATAATCTGGTAGCAACAGTGCCGGAGGGCTGGCCTCAGCCCAAATACAATTTTGAAGACAATCCTATTACCGAAGATCGTTTTATTCTGGGACGCGCCCTGTTTTACGAAACCATGCTCAGCAAGGACAACACTATTTCCTGCGCTACCTGTCACCAGAATTTTACAGCTTTTGCCAATGCCGATCACACCTTGAGTCATGGCATCAACGATCAGTTGGGTGTGCGCAACGCCCCGGGCATTTTTAACCTGAACTGGCATACTTCTTTTATGCACGATGGAGGCATCAATCACATTGAGTTGCAACCACTGGGGCCCATCACCAATCCCATAGAGATGGCAGAGACCGTTAATGATGTTATTGCCAAACTTCAGGCCAGCGGAAAGTACAGAACCTTATTTAAAAACGCATACGGTAGTGAAGAAGTAACCAGTCAACACATGCTTAAAAGTATGGCTCAGTTTATGGGACTGATGTATTCCTACAACAGTAAATACGACCGTTACAAGAGACGTGAAAAAGGCGTGGAGTTTAGTGAAACGGAATTAAGAGGATACACAACGTTTATCAGCAAATGTAGCGCCTGTCACACAGAACCTTTGTTCTCTGATTTTAAGTTCAGGAGTAACGGACTTTCGTATAACACCTCTTTGAAAGACAGTGGCCGTGCACACATCACAGGATTGCCTGAGGATAAATTTAAATTTAAAACGCCCAGTCTGCGTAACGTTGCTTTAACCAAACCTTATATGCACGATGGTCGTTACCCGACTCTGGAAGAATGTCTTGACCACTACACCAATAACATTACTAATCTTGTGAATCTGGATCCTTTGTTGGCTAATAACGGTATTCAGCTGACCGCACAGGAAAAATCGGACATCATTGCCTTTCTCAATACGTTGACAGACTATGAATTTATCAGTGACAAACGTTTTGAGGATCCTAATTTTAAATAATATGAAACGGATACTCTTTGTAAGCATATTTGGAATTTTAATTTTTTTAAGCGCTTGTAAAAAAAATCAGTTAGGAGGAAAGTCGATTATTAGAGGTGCAGTAACCCATCACAGTAAAGTCATCCCGAATTCAATCGTTTACATTAAGTTCAACGCAAAAGAATTTCCGGGAACTGATGTGGGTAAATACGATTCGCAGTTTAAGACGGATGCCGACGGAAAATACCAGTTTGCATGTTACAAAGGAGATTATTATTTGTATGGGGTGGGTTACGATCCGGGTGTGCCAGGGAATGTGAGTGGCGGTGTACCGGTACACATAAGAAATAATGAGACCGTAGATATAGATGTACCTGTAACAGAATAGATTTATAAAGTAAATACCGAAAATTAATTTGTGTCAATTAAAGTAACTTTTTTAGGAACGGGTACCTCACAGGGAGTACCCCTGATTGCCTGCAAATGCGAAGTCTGCAGTAGCACCAATTCAAAAGACAAACGCCTGCGTTCTTCTATTTTGGTGGAAACCGCCAAAACCCGTGTGGTCATCGATTCGGGACCTGATTTCAGGCAACAATTGTTACGGGAGAAAATAAAAAAACTGGATGCCGTGGTATTTACCCACGAACACAAAGATCACATTGCCGGTTTGGATGAGGTGAAAGCCTTTAATTTTCTGAATAAGATGCGTATGCCTGTTTATGCGACACAACGGGTGCAAAACGCTTTAAAACGGGAATTCGCCTACATTTTCGCGGATGAGAAATATCCGGGGATTCCGGAAGTGGACCTTTATGAATTTGACAACGAGGTTTTTAATGTGGGCGACCTGGTGATGGAACCGATTAACGTGATGCATTATAAACTGCCGGTAAAAGGATTCAGGATTCGGAACTTCGCTTACATTACCGATGCTAATTTTATTGCTGAGACCGAAAAACAGAAACTACAGAATCTGGATGTGCTCGTGTTAAATGCCTTGCGAAGGGAACCTCATATTTCACATTTTACCTTTCAGGAAGCTGTTGAACTGGCTAAAGAATTAAAACCCCGAAAAACCTATTTCACCCACATTTCACACCAGTTGGGTTTGCATGATGAAGTGATGAAAGAATTGCCGGAAAACATGGAGCTGGCCGTGGATGGTTTGCAGTTGGTGATTTAATTTCCTGAAAATTCAAAACCTTTGAATTTTAGAACTTAAAAAAGAAAAAAAACACCGCGGCCCATTCTCTCTGAATACCCCTGGCATAACCAATGGTGCTGTGTGACGCGTTTTCTACCGTCCCGTCTTCTCTCACATATCCAATGGTGGAATGGGAAGCGTTTTCAATAGTTCCATTTTCGCGCACATAGCCTACGGTGCTGTGACTGCTGTTTTCTATGGTAGTGTTATTTCTGATGTAACCGATTGTGGAATGGCTGCTGTTTTCAATCGTACCATCTTTGCGTATGTAACCGGTGGTACTGTGACTGCTATTCTCAATTGTGCCGTCCGGTTTAATGTAGCCGGTGCTGCTGTGATTTCCTGATTCTATCGTTTGAGTCCTGCAGGTAAACGAGAGTGCCGTGTATAACAGAACAAGCGTATATTTCATGTTAATTATTTTAATTTAAAGGTAATTAAAAGATATATAAATTTACGGGATGGCCGATGACCTCAAAATAAGTGCAAATACCAAGGAAGAGATTTATAAAGAGCTGCTTCCTCAAATAAAAGCGCTGGTGGAAGATGAAAAAGATCTTACCGCAAACCTTGCTAATATTTGCGCGGCTCTTAAATACAGCATGAACTTTTTTTGGGTGGGGTTTTACCTGGTAAAGGAGAATCAACTTGTATTGGGGCCGTTTCAGGGACCGGTGGCCTGCACACGTATCCAAAAAGGCAAAGGCGTTTGCGGCGCTTGCTGGGAAAAGGGCGAGACGATCAGTGTGCCGGATGTGGATCAGTTTCCCGGACACATTGCCTGTAGTTCTTTGAGCAAAAGTGAACTCGTGCTCCCTCT
>CAZMHW010000441.1:0-3627 GCA_964566105.1 uncultured Akkermansia sp. | reverse complement strand
ACCGAAGGTTTTACAAGATCCGTTTTACCTGCCTTTAATACCAGACCAAAATTTAAGAGTAACGGTGTTGAATGCCTATTGAAGGACTTTCCCGATTTGTAAAGCAAAGGAGAAGATGCTCCCGCGAAAAAAGATTTGCCATGCAGATATATTCCGGTTCCGGAAACAAAATTCACGGTCCTGTTTTGATTTTGTGTTACGAGTGCGTCACCCTCCTGGGTGCGTTTTAATTGTGACAGATCTGTATTGCTAAATTGCACGCCTGCCTGCAAACCCAGGGCAAGGTAGACCTTCTTTATTTTAACCCGGTAGGCATACATACCGCAAATACTTTGATTTGAGCTCACCGCGATTTTGTCTGATTGCACCAGAATCCCGACATTAACACTTGGTTTTCGCATCATGGTATTAACCGATACGTAATTTGTGAAAGGGCTTCCGTTAAAACCATTCCATTGTTTTCTGGAACACACATTCACATCAAGCGCCATTTCTTTTCCTATAGCGGCTGGATTTATTCCTGCCATGTTCAGGATGTAATTACTGTACACGTTTTGATACTGTCCTTTTAAGCTATGCAGCTGAAAAAGAAACACTATCAGTATATGGTACACGTACTTCCTCATTTTCTTTTAATGATCAGGTAACTGGTATGCACTTTATAATCCGGAATTGCCAACAACACAAAATAGGTGTCGTCTGCAAGATCAACACCTTCGGCATTTTTACCGACAAACTCATTTTTGTAATTTTTACTACTGTACACCAGGGCTCCCCAGCGATTAAAAATTTCTAGTTTTACGTTGTCGACCTCTCTCGCCACATTCACCATTAAATTGTCATTATCACCGTCACCGTTCGGGGTAATAAGTTCGGGCACAAATAAGGGATTCTTAACCACTATCACCGTGTCTGAGGAAGCAGGACAAACACCGTTCTCTATAGTCCAGATCAGGTAAGCCGTTCCATCGGCGCCGAAACTAAAAACAGTTAGCGGATTTTTTTCGTTTGCAAAAAAACCGACACCACCTAAAAGAGTCCACTTTCCAAGACCGGTAGTTGCCACAT
Source organism: uncultured Akkermansia sp. (assembly GCA_964566105.1). Taxonomy (GTDB): domain Bacteria; phylum Bacteroidota; class Bacteroidia; order B-17B0; family Aurantibacillaceae; genus Aurantibacillus. The sequence continues at coordinate 2,559 of CAZMHW010000441.1, read as the reverse complement.
TTGCCTTCAGCTCCACCGTATTTAAAGTGGTTTCAGAATCTTCTCCTGCGTTTGCTTTTGTGGGCAGCGCATCCACGCGTACCGCAATAGTATCAACACTCGCCGGACATGCCGGTGCTGTTATTTCCCAGGCAAATTCATTTAAACCTACACTTAAATCACTCACACTCACTGCTGCTGCTGTGGATGAACTTAAACTCCCTGTACCAGAAATAAGTTTCCAATGTCCCGATCCGAAAAGTGGGGTATTTGCGAGCAAGGCAACAGTAGTTGAACAAATGCTCCGGTCTGCTCCTGAGTTTGCTTTTGTTGGCAACTGACCAAATGAAATACTCACTTCATCATAAGAGTCCGTGCAGGGGGCGTTGCTAATAGTCCACCGCAATACATAATCTGTTCCTTCTGTCCCTTTAAAAACACTGTTTGGATTTAAAGAATTTACAAAGCTACCTCCGGTGCCGGAAAAGACTGTCCAGACTCCCGACCCGGCAACAGCCGTATTCGCGGAAAGCGTTGCGCCCGCGGCGCAAAGTGTTTGATCGCTTCCTGCATTGGCGATAGTAGGATTCTGAATCAAATTAATATTCACCTCATCGTAAGAGTCGGGACATACCGCATTGCTCACCGTCCAGCGCAACACATAATTTGTTCCCGCATTCCCGTTGAAGGAACTTTGTGCACTCAGGCTATTTGCAAAACTCCCGCCCGAACCTGATTGTATTGTCCAGGAACCTGTACCCACAGCAGGCACATTAGCCAGGAGATTCGTAGAGAACGAGCAAATACTCTGATCGTTTCCTGCATCAGCAGTTGTTGGATTTTGATTAAACGTAATAACCACATCGTCGGAAGACGCCGGACAGGGTGCATTGTTTATGGTCCATTGCAGGGTGTACGTCGCGCCTGCCTGCCCGTTAAAAGAACTCACGGGACTGGCAGAATTTAAAAAACTACCGCCGGTGCCGGACAATACCGTCCACACACCTGTGCCAACGGTAGCTGCATTTGCACTGAGTGTGGTAGAAGTCACACCACAAAGTGCAGGTTGATCGTTACCGGCATTGGCATTTGTTGGATTCTGACCAATGGTAACCGTTACATCATCAAAAATAACATTGCAGGGAGGATTGCTTACTGACCAGCGCAGAACATACACAGACCCCTGTAATCCATTGAACGAGGTAGTTGGATTTAAATCGTTCACAAAACTTCCCCCTGCACCAGAGATCACGGTCCACGAGCCCGTACCTGCCGTTATGATATTGGCAGAAAGTGTAAGAGGAGACGCACAAATGGTTTGATCACTTCCTGCGTTTGGAAGGGTAGAAGTCGGATTAATGGTAATGTTGACATCATCAAAAGACGCTGTACAAGGTGCGTTGCTGATGGTCCAGCGTAAGGTGTAGTTTGTTCCCACTACCCCGTTAAATGTTGTCGTTGGATTCGCGCTGCTCAAAAAACTTCCACCAGTTCCAGCTAAAACTGACCATGAACCTGTGCCAATCGTAGCCGTGTTTGCAGAAAGAGTGGGAGAGCTGACACAAACCGTTTGATCAACGCCGGCATTGGCCAGACTTGGATTTTGGTTAAATGCAATCACCACATCGTCAAAGGAAGCTGTGCAGGGAGCATTACTAATAGTCCAGCGCAAGGTGTAAGAATTAGCCGCTAGTCCGTTAAAAGTGCTGGTTGCTGAAGTCGCGCTTACAAAGACTCCTCCGCTTCCCGAAATGACTGTCCAGGAACCTGTACCCACTGCAGGCGTATTGGCCGTAAGCGTGGTTGAAATAACTCCGCACAAATTGAGCTGATCCAAACCTGCATTTGAAACGCTAGGATTTTGATTGAAGGTAATGTTTACATCATCGAAAGTAGCTGCACAGGGATTATTACTGATGGTCCAACGTAAGGTATAGGCCGTTCCCGGGGTACCATTAAATGTGGTTGTTGGATTGGTGGCGCTTAGAAAACTTCCGCCGGAACCTGAAACGACAGTCCAGGAACCCGTGCCAATTGCTGCCGTATTCGCAGTGAGTGTGGTGGCAGTAACTCCGCATAAATTTATCTGATCTAAACCTGCGTTGGCAGTCGTCGGATTCTGATTAAAGCTAATGTTCACGTCATCAAAGGATGCCGCGCAGGGGCTATTGCTAATGGTCCAGCGCAGGGTATAAGCTGTCCCCGCTGTTCCGTTAAACGTAGTCGTAGGATTAGTCGTACTTAAAAAACTAGCGCCTGCACCCGAAATAACAGTCCACGATCCCGTTCCAATAGCCGCAGTGTTAGCTGCCAGTGTTGTGGAAGTAACACCACAGAGGCTTACTTGATCTGCCCCCGCGGCTGCAGGTGTTGGCGGAGGGACAACCGTTATGGTAAGCGTATTTGAAAAACTGACTTCCGTGCAGGAACTTACCATTCTGCGGTAATAGGTTGTTTGTGTCAGACTCGGAACCGCGTAATTAATCAATGTATTTGTTCCTGCTGCTGCAATCCACGTAGTTGAATTCGCGCTCTGCTGCCACTGGTAATGGAATACCGAATTGCCACCAAAAGGTGTAC
>CAZMHW010000440.1:0-3632 GCA_964566105.1 uncultured Akkermansia sp. | reverse complement strand
TTCCACCACAGATTCTCTTTTTCTCCCTTGACTCAAATAAGTGTTTCCGGAAGTGAAACTAATTTTCAATTCTATGGGAGAAACGTCCTCTTTGGCCGAACTTATGGAATAGCTGTGAATACCCTCTTTCAATTTTAGAACAGGGTAGGGGGAATGGCATTCAGACATCTTACCCTCCGAATGAATTTGCCAGTGCGGAGCTGAAGGTTTTTGAGAAAGCGTAATCTCCAGGCTGTCATCTCTGTTGGCAAAGGAGATAATGTGCGGTGCTCCACTCACCTGATAGAGCTGATTGTAATCCGCATATTCCTGGTAAGCATAACCACTGTCCCGGTTCACATAAATCCACAGGTTTACGCTCAGCAACACCAGAAGAACGGCAAGATTTGCGAAGTAAAACCTCTTTTTATTCATACAGACTGGTCTTTAGAGATCGTGTTTATTGATCTTCTTTCTGAGTACTTTTTTCTCGCCCCTTATTTTTTTATTATTCAGTTTTTTTTCTTTGGCTCCTTTACCGGGTTTTGTAGGGACTCGTTTTTTGACCGGCTTTAAGAGTTTATTTAACAGAGCAATGAGTTTTTCCTTAGCTTCTTCTTTGTTTTCAAGCTGGCTTCTGTGCACGTTACCCAACACTTTGATCACAGAACCCTCAATAAAGCCACTGTGCCTCTTAAAAATAAGTGATTTTTGATGCTCTGTTAAAACACTTGAAGCAGCTACATCAAAATCAATTTCCACTTTGGTTTCCACTTTATTCACATTTTGGCCTCCCTTTCCACCGGAACGGGAGGTATGAAAATGAAGTTCTTTTTTAAAGATCTGTAAAACCTGTTCTTCTGTTAACATAACTAGCCTGATAAGACCTTAGAAAAGTACGAAATAATTCGCCAGTTTCCCTTTATTTTTGACTGATGAAAATTTGTTCCTACCTCTTTTGTTTGTTGGGTCTTTTCTCACAAGCGCAAACCATTCAGCAATGTAAAAACAGATTCGATACCTATCTTAATTTTAAAGGTTCCCTCAATTCAAAAGTAAAGTTCGAAAAAGAAGTTATTTATATCTGCAATGCCCAGGGAAAAAAGGAATTTGCCGTTTACGAAAATGAGATCAAAGGCCTCGCCCTGTTTTTTGAGAATACAAATATCCAGCAGCAGCAAGCCCTTATGTCCTCCAAAGGACTTCGTAAATGGACTAAACGAGAAAATGACAGCATCACCCATTTGTATGTAGATGCCAAAAAAGTTCAAAAAACTGCGGGGGCCCTGCCTTTATCTGGATACCGCATTGCCATTGATCCAGGACATTTTTCAACCAATTTAACCGACGCTCAGTCCGAACAGAAATTTCTTTATTTTGTAAAAGATTCCCTCAAAAACCCTTCAGATACTGTCAAAATCTTCGAGAGTCAGCTAACTTATAATACTGCCCACATTCTGAAAAATAAATTGATAGAACAGGGGGCCGAAGTTCTTTTAAGCCGTGAACGGGCAGACTACACTTCTTTTAATTGTACTTTTCCTGAATGGATAGCAAAACACCGCAAACGAAGTCTGGATAGTCTGAAAGAGGCACAAGTACTGAGTCCTGCCAAATACAACAAACTTCTCAAATGCAACAATTATACCTTGTTCTGGGATTTTTTCAGAGACTATGACCTGGCCAACCGCGCTGCTAAAATAAATGCCTTTGCACCAAATGTCACCGTGATCATTCACTACAATGTGGATGAAAAGAATGCACCCTGGAAAAAATGCACGCAAAAAAATTACACCATGGCTTTTATTGGTGGCGGTTTTACAGGAGACAATTTAGATAAAATGGATGCCAAACTGCATTTTATGCGTTTACTCTTATCGGATCAGTTAAACCGTTCTGAAAACCTTTCTGCAAAAACAGTAGCGAACTTTAACAAACAGCTCAACATTAAAATTGCCACGGCGAACGACGCAGAGTATTTAAGAGACAATTGTCTTTCCACCTCCAGTCCCGGTGTGTTTTGCCGGAACTTGGCTTTATGCCGTAAGATTAATTCTCCGATGGTGTACGGCGAAAGTTTGTATCAGGACAATGAGAATGAGACAAAACTTTTAATGCAGTCAGATTTGGATATTTATGGAATTAAAGCGAACCAGCGTGTGCAACAGGTAGCGCAAAGTTATTACGATGCATTGATGAGCTACCTTAGCGCGAAATAGCGGGGTTACGGAATATTCATATACTTATGCGTTTGCAAACTGATCATCCATTTAGGATGTGTTTTCACATATTCTATGATATCAGGAAGTAATTGAGCGTGTTTGCTCCATTCGGGTTGAAGATAAAGATAACAGTCTTTGCCAACCAGGGCAGCCTGTTCTTCCGCCCACTTAAAATCATGCTGATTAAATACAATAACTTTTAATTCGTTGGCTTTAGAATACAACTCTTTTAAAGGAGCCATTGTTTTTTTGGGTGAAAGACAAATCCAATCCCAGTAGCCACTTAAGGCATAAGCTCCGGAAGTTTCAATAAAAGTTTCTATGTTTTTTTCCTTTAAGGCTTTTGTCAGTTCAGAAAGATTGTAGATGAGGGGTTCACCACCGGTTACCACAACACTGCTTGCTTTCCAGGCCACTACGTTTTCAATTATCTTTTCTATAGGGGTTAGTGGGTGCAGATTAGCATCCCAGCTTTCTTTTACATCGCACCAGTGGCAACCTACATCGCAACCGCCAATCCGGATAAAATAGGCGGCCTTACCTGTATTAAATCCTTCACCCTGTATGGTGTAAAATTCTTCCATTAAAGGCAGGAGTTTTCCTGCTTTCAACAAAAGATCGTCTTCAGGACTTAAACTATGTAATTTGTAATTCAAGATGCTAAAGTTAGGGATAGATTGAGACTAATTAAAATAAATAATGCTTACTTAAGTCCTTTATAACTATTGTTTTATTCGTTTAGTAGGAAAATGGCATTAACCGACTAAGTATAATTTGTGTTAATTCGCGAAGTCCCTGGTCGCAACCGGCTTTGTACCTTAACATTAGTCTCTTTTTTTATTTGTAATTTTAAACCCTATGAATATAGGTATGGTTTGCTTCCCGACCTACGGGGGAAGCGGCGTTGTAGCAACAGAACTGGGTATTGCCCTGGCCAACAAAGGTCATAAAGTTCATTTTATGTCTTATAGTCAGCCTTTTAGACTTAATCTCTTTAACGAGAATTTGTTTTATCACGAATTTAGCGTGAACGATTACCCTCTTTTTGAATACCAGCCTTATGAGAGTGTATTGGCAAGTAAAATAGTAGATGTGGCCGTGTATGAACAACTGGATGTTTTGCACGTACATTATGCCATTCCTCATGCGTCGGTGGCTTACATGGCCCAACAGATCTTAAAATCAAAAAAGATCCATTTGCCCTACGTCACCACCTTGCACGGTACCGATATCACCCTTGTGGGACGTGACCCTGCTTTTGAACCTGTTATTCGTTTTTCCCTGAATCACAGTAACGCCATAACTTCTGTTTCTGAAAGTTTAAAGAAGGACACGCTTAAAACCTTTAAGATCGACAATAAAATCACCGTAATTCCTAACTTTATTAACATCAAGGAATACGAGGTGGCCATGGAGCATTGCATCAAAAGA
>CAZMHW010000439.1:0-3632 GCA_964566105.1 uncultured Akkermansia sp. | reverse complement strand
CTTTAAGTTCACACCCAATTCAAAAAAGTAAAAGCAAAAGGTTTATAGATTTTCTAGGCAGTTCTTTAGGCCTTTGGATTTTATCAGCCATTTTTTTGACTTTGGGCACTAAACTCTATGAAGATTATAAAAACCAAAGAATGGACCTGACAGAAACAGAAGAAAAAATCGAAAAAATAGATTTAGAAATTAGTTACAGATTTTGTCGTATTTTAATCGATTTGTACCTATTGACTAATAAAAACAAGGATAAAAAAGAATTTTCAAATGATAGTGTCTCAAAGGTTGCATTAAGTTTAAGAGAAAATCAGGTGAAATTTTTTCTTTATTCAGAATACACCAATTACCCGTTAATCGCTTTAATGGCCGAACAAAAAAGGCTGTTAGCCCACTTTAAAAACCCTGACCCAAAACTTGATAAAGTAATTGAGCACATAACAGGACTGGAAGTGTTTTACGAAGTACGTAATGTAAATTACTCAGATATTAAAAAAATTGCCTGTGTTATTGAAGATGAACTGCTAATAGAAAGATGGAGAAAAAACGGGTTTTATTTTTCCGAAGGAAGTAAAAATAACCCTTTCCCGTAACAGCCCCCAATTAGGCGCAACTTCCGCAGGCCGGTCTTAGTGTCCCGCTATAACTATCAACACAGGCGTCCCGCCCAAATTTTCACCGCCAAACTAAAAAACATTTACAAATCATTCTAATTTAGTCCTCAAAAACGTGTTCACGAAGCCCTGCGCAAAAAAACTCGCCTAAAAGTCATCCTTAAACGAGTCCAAAGACTTACGTGATTTTTTATTTCAATATTTTGTACAGAAACTCCCGAGGTAACATACGTACGGTCCAGCAGGTTCACTCCCATCGCAATTTTCTCATGGCGGTCTTCCCTTACAACCGTGATAGTGGTTATTTCTACCTCCGGCTGGGGTAACAAACTTACGTATAGCAGGGGACTTTCCCTGAATTTATCTACCACAATGCTGCGGTCCCCGTAATTGCGCGCCTGAAATACCACTTTAAAAAAACGTTGCAGGCCTGTATCCGGCAATTGGATTTCGTAAAAACCGGCACTGTCTGCCTGCACTTCCAGGCTCATATTCAGAGACTCCCTGTGCGGGTACAAAAGCACCTTTGCAGCAATGCCGCGACCGGTCCACTTGTCCTTTACTTTACCTTTGAGTACCTGGATGGGTTTTGAGCCCAAGCGCAATGGTTCTTTACTTTGTTCTTTCTGTACTTTGTATTTGGGAACTGTTGACACTTCCTGTCCATAAAAAGGTAAGCGTACAGACATGAACGTGATAAAGACCCATTTCATAAAAGAAGGAATGTCCCGTTTTTCAGTCTCCACAAAAGTGTAAGGCCGATGCAGCTGGCTGGTTAAAAAACGACCGCAGGGATGCTCGTTTCGTTTCTCTCTAAAAAAATTAAGCAGCTCTTCGTCAGAGAACGTTGTAAAATCATATACCACTTTGGTACAGGCCTGGCAAAAGACCCCACCCTTTACCGGCTGCATATCCTCCCACCTTTCGTGGCAGGGTTCAGGAACGCGAATGCTGAATTCTTTTTTAACCATGAGCTGAGTTTAAGAATGAATACATAGCTTCTTACACTCAAGACGCGCTGATTTATTTTTTCCATAAATTATTTTTTTGGTTTTAAAATGCTTTGGTTCTGGCTCTGACAATCTGGATTCTGAGTTTCATTTCCCGACTCCCGCTTCGACAAGCTCAGCGTAGCAGCTCGAAATGCCAGGAGAACTCTTTCATACTGAGCGGAATTTGTCCCGAGCTTGCCCAGGGAGTCGAGAAGCACATCACCAGAATCCAAATTACAAAAACTTAACATTTGTAAAAATGTGCTTAAGCCAGAAATTCTTAAATTTAAAAGACACAAACGCTCATGAAAAAAACCATCACCTTCCTCAGCATTTTCTTTTTAATAACAAGTGGCAAAAGTTTTGCCCAAGGTCACGGCAGTAAGTCCGCTAATCTAGAGTGGCATACCAGTCTGCAAAAAGCAGACAGCCTGTCCAAACTTTCCAACAAACCCATTTTCGCTTTTTTTACCGGCAGTGACTGGTGTGGCTGGTGTCATAAATTACAAAACGACGTATTTTCAAAACCCGAGTTCATCAGCTGGGCTAAAAAAAACGTGATCCTCCTTGAACTCGATTTCCCGCGCCGCAAACAATTAAGTCCGGAACTGACGCAACAGAACAACAGTCTGCAACAAGCCTTTGGCATAAGCGGCTACCCCACCATCTGGATGTTTTATTTAGGAAAAGATGCGGCCACCCAGCAAAAAACCATTACAGGCTTAGGATCCCTCGGTTATCCCGAAGCTGCGGAACCCGGCAGGGAAGAAGTGAAATTCCTGCAGAATGCCAATCTCATTTTACAGAACAAGCCCGCCAAATAAAATTTTTATACAGAGATCCAATTCAGGCGTTTTCAGTACCAGCCTGATTTCTAACCGTTGTTTATTACTCTCTCAGATCAGAGAAAGAAAGTTAATTTCTTATTTGACAGAAAACTTCTACCTTTCACCAAATTAATTTAATAACAGGTAAGCTGTTTGTGAAACCCAAATTTTCATATAAGTCTTTACTCTTTCTATTATTCTTATGCCTGAATGCTGCCGCCCAGCAATTCAGTTCAGGAATTCAAAAGGAAATTGATTCTCTGAAAAACGCGCTTTCACACTGCCGTTACGACACTGCCGCTGTGAGAATCCGTTACTATTTAGGCCTAAAATCATCCATCTCCCGCATCAGCTATTGGGACAGTGTGGTAAATGACGCCCACAGGCTTAACGTCACCCTGTTTGAAGGCAGGTCGCTTAACACCTTGGGCTACCAGTGCCGTCTGCAGAACCAGGAGGAAAAAGCCATTGTCTGCCTTAACAAATGTTACACTATCGCCGAAAAAATAGGCAACAAACGGGGAATGATCCCTCCTCTTTTGAATTTATCGAGCCTTTATGTGAATCGTAACGAGATCAAAAAATCACTCGGTTACTGTTACCAGGCTCTTAAGATTGCTGAAGAAATTAAAGACCGTAACAAAATTGCTCAAATTAACGGGGAAATAGGGAACTGTTATTTTTCTCTGGGGGAATACGACAAAGCGCTGAAAGCACATACCCGATGCTACGAATTATTTAACGACACAGAGAACGAAGAAAGGAACGCCTATATTTTGTTAACCATTGGAAACGATTACACTCAACTTAAGGACACCCCCGCTGCCACCACCTACTATTTGAAAACCAAAAAATATTCCGATTCTTTCGGCGATTGTTTAACCGCCGTTGAAATTAATAATTCGGTAGCATCGGCTTATCAGTTAAGAAAACAATTTGATTCGGCACTGGTATTCGCAAAAAAAGCCTATGACATGTCGCGCCGTCTTAACAGCGAACTGGCCATGGTAAGCTCCATGAGTATGCTGGCGGATATCTATTTCCACTTAAATAAATACGCCCTGGCAGAAAGCACGGTGAGAGAGGCGATCAAAATTTCCACCTCTCTTAATTTTGTTCTCCAGATTCCCGTCTTGGCTGATGTGCTCAAAAAAATCTGTCTTAAAAAAAATGACTACAAAGGTGCCTACGAAGCCTGCGAG
>CAZMHW010000438.1:0-3654 GCA_964566105.1 uncultured Akkermansia sp. | reverse complement strand
GTTTGGTAGTCACCTTCTGGTTGTTAAAAAAACTGGTGGGGGTTAATTACCCTGAAGACCGGACAGGATTATTCTTTTATGTCTTCTTCATTACCGCGTTTAGTTTTATGATTAACGAGGCAAGATCAAAAATAAAAACGATCGCTTTGGTAATCCCCTTGTGTTTTATTATTCAGTTTGTGTCGGCAGCCAACCTGAGGGTACATCCCTGGAGAGTATATGAAACCATGCCACATTCGTTTTTTGCTTTGCTGAGGGAAGAACAGGAAAAAAGTAGTCAGCGCATCACGATTGGTGGTCACAGGGTGAGGGAGTTTTTTTATGGTTTTTTAAATTACAAAAGTTCTGTGAAATTAAATCACATGACATCTCCCGAGGCGCTTCAAATGAATTGCGATTATGCGGTAGCTTACATACAGGATAAGCCCTGGTATGACGCCTATTACACAGAACTGGCAGTAGATAACGATTGGGGGTTCAGACTTTTAAAACGAAAAACACCTGTTGCCAGGAAGCTCTTGTTGTCCTATGATCAGATTTCTCCATTTGCAGGAGCAGGAGAATATTTTAATGCCTTTGAAAAATTAGACACGACTTTTAATTCCGAAAATCCGCTGCTGGCTGAGTTTAACTTTAATGTTGATAAAGCCCCTGAACCTCTGAATGCCTGGTTGGTACTTCAGGTGGATGATGGAACGGGGCAGGACAATAACCAGTTTTTAAGAATCCCCCTTAATCTCGTAAAGTTTGATTGGAACGGAACAAAAAGTTTCACCCTCTCAATAGTGAGCGGAAATATTCCTCTTAAAATTAAACGCATCGTTGCTTATTTGTGGAACATCGATAAAAAAGAAATTAAAATGAAAATGAACTCCTTTCGGCTTTACCAATTAGAGGGAGAGGGAGTAAAGGTAATTTCAAAAGCAAAAATATAAAGCTATGTTAAACAGAAATAACGCCCCGGCATTTAAAACAATCGATAAAATTGATGTGCTAAAAGCACAGCATTCAAAATTGACTAATGGAATCGATGTGTATTCTTTGTCCGCGGGAAGTCAGGAAATCGTTAAACTGGAATTTATTTTCAGGGCGGGAATGTATCATCAACCCGCTACGTTGGTTGCTTCTACTACTAATAACATGCTCGAAAGCGGCACCCGTTCCTTTACTGCCGATCAATTGAGTGATGGAATCGATTTTTTTGGTTCTTTTTTGGAATTACAGGTAGAACAGGATTTCGCGATAGTGACCTTATTTTCCTTGAATAAATACCTCGTTGAGAGTCTAAAATTTATCGAGGAAATTCTTAAGTATCCGGTTTTTCCGGAACATGAATTCAAAGTGCACATTGCAAATAAAAAACAAAAACACGCCATCAATTCACAAAAAGTAAGTGTTTTGGCCCGTAGAAAATTCAGCGAATTACTTTTTGGTCCCGAACATCCCTACGGACGGGAGGTTAGTGACAACGATTTCGACAGAATTAGTATCAATGAACTGAAAGATTTTTTTGCTTCACATTATAATTCGTTCAACTGTACCATTTTTGCATCGGGCAATCTCCCGGCAAACCTTCTAGATTCGCTCAATCGCTTTTTTGGAAATGGGGCATGGGGTGGTACCGCTAAAGTGGGTACCGCCGTCCAACCTCTCCATACAACACAGGTTCAAAAACATTTCATTCAACGCAATGATGCCATACAGTCTGCTATAAGGGTAGGTAGAATTTTATTTAATAAAACGCACCCTGACTATTTTAAATTTCAGGTACTCAACACTATTCTGGGTGGATATTTTGGTTCGCGTTTAATGGCGAATATCAGGGAAGACAAAGGGTATACTTACGGAATAGGAAGTGGCTTAAACAATCTGGTTCATAGCGGTTATTTCTTTATTTCTACAGAGGTTGGTGCAGATGTGACCAATCAAACACTGGAAGAGATTTACAAAGAAATTAAAATACTTCGTGAGAAATTAATCGATCCGGCGGAATTGGAAACAGTCAGAAATTACATTTTGGGTAATTTTTTAAGGAGCGTTGATGGCCCTTTTGCTCTTGCCGATAAATACAAGTCTATCTGGGAATTTGGATTGGATTACTCTTACTTTGATGATTATTTTGATGCTGTTAAAACTGTTAAGCCACAGGAGTTAAGGGATCTGGCAAATAAGTACCTTCTTGAAAAGGATCTTATTGAATGTGTGGCCGGTAAAATGTAATGCACCTAAACTAAAAAAGCCTTCCATTTGGAAGGCTTTTTTAAATGATATCAGAAAATTATTTTTTTTCAGTTGATTTTGTGTCTGAAGCTTTTTCAGAAGAAGCTCCTTTGCTTTTGCAGCAGGATTTTTCTCCTTTAGCGCAACCTTCTTTTTTCTCGCCTGCACAAGATTTTTCACCTTTAGCACATTCTTTTTTTGCTTTTTTGTCTTTGTCATCACCAAAAGTACTGGCAACAGCGGTGCTTCCTAACAATCCTGCGAAAGCAGCCATTAAAAATATTTTTTTCATTTGTTTTAGTTTTACTGGTTTACACAAATATAGCGGTTAATTTGTTCCACATTTGTTAAAAAGTATCAATTTGAACCTGAATTTCATCAGTTTAGCGAGACTCTTTTCAACAAGTGGCTCTTAGCGGGACCAGTCAATGTTGTCGAAATAAGCGGTGATGGGGTAGTGGTCCGTGAACGTTTCATCACTTCTTTTGTATTTACTACAGTGGAGTCTTTTGTCGTGAAGTATGTAGTCAATTCTGAACTGCGGCCATTTTCCGGCATATGTCCTGCCAAAACCAATTCCTTTTTCAATGAAGGCGTCTTTAAGTTTTCGGGACAATTGCTCGTAAGAGTAAGAGGCAGCTGTTTCATTAAAATCACCACACAAAATTATTTTGTAAGGACACAGTTTCATGTGCAGCACAATCATATCTACCTGCATGGTGCGTTTTAAAAAGGCACGTTTCAGGCGTCTTAAGATGTTTTTGCTATTGGTCATTTCGTCTGCGGCGTCTTTTTTTTCTGAAATCACATCCTCTAAAAATTGATTGTCCTTTTTACTGAAACTAACGGATTGCAGATGTACATTGTAAACGCGCAAAGTATCCTTATTCACTACAATGTCAGAGTAGATACAAATGTTATTGGAGGTAGTATTAAAAACAATTTTTCCTTTTTTAATGATCGGATATTTACTAAAGGTGGCAATTCCCCAGTGATCCTGCTCCCGCAGAGTGGTGGTGTACTCACAATGGTAGTAATCGGTATGTACCAGTTGTTTTATACTATCAATATTATTGAAGTCTCCCTTCTGCTCTGAGGTATAAAATTCCTGTAGGCAAAGAATGTCTGGATTGATGTCAGACAAACTGTTCATAATCCTGGGGCGGGTTTCATGGTTTTTCGTCCAGTTGTACAAATCAAACAACATGCTGTTGTAGGAAGTAACCTTTAGCGTTTTATTTTCACTTTTAGTTGTTGTAAAGCTAAGTTGAACGTAACGTAATGCTGTAGGGATACTAATGATTAAGAGAATAAGACCAAAGAGGAAGGCGGGTTTAAACTCTGATACCCAGTACAGGATAAGTATAAAATTCAGTAAAAATAAAATAAAAAAAAAAAAACCAAAAAAATTAGGAATACAGAACAGAATGGGTG
>CAZMHW010000437.1:0-3657 GCA_964566105.1 uncultured Akkermansia sp. | reverse complement strand
CTGCTCATGTGGAAGAGGTGGTGGGAGAGTTTATTACCCTTAAAAAACGGGGGACGAATTTGCTGGGCCTTTGTCCTTTTCATGGTGAGAAAACCCCTTCTTTTACAGTGTCTCCCGCAAAGGGCATTTATAAATGTTTCGGCTGTGGTAAAGCGGGTAATTCGGTAAATTTTGTCATGGACCATTTGCAACTCAGTTACCCTGAGGCTCTGAAATGGCTGGCTAAAAAATACGGAATAGAAGTTGTGGAGCGCGAAATTAGTCCCGAAGAGCGTGAACAACAAACTGAGCGCGAAAGTATGCTTATTGTGATGCAATACGCACAACGCTACTTTACAGATACCATGATGAACAGCGATGATGGTAAATCCATTGGTCTTGGGTATTTTAAAGAAAGGGATCTTAGAGACGATATCATTGCGAAATTTCAATTAGGTTATAGTCTGGAAGAACGCAATGCTTTTACTACAGCAGCTGTAAAAGCAGGTTATATGCCAAAATACCTGGCAAAAACAGGTATGAGTATTGTAAGTAACCGTTATGTAGAAGGAAAGGAGATGACGCAAAGTGATCTCTTTGACCGGTATGCTGGCCGGGTTATGTTTCCAATCCATGACGATGGTGGCCGGGTAGTGGCTTTTGGTGGAAGGACATTGAGTACCGATAAAAAGACGGCAAAATACATTAATAGCCCTGAAACGGACATTTACAATAAAAGTAAAATTCTATACGGCTTATGGCTGGGTAAAAAAGCTATTCAAAATGCCGACTGCTGTTACCTCGTAGAGGGTTACATGGATGTAATCGCCATGCACCAGGCGGGCATTGAAAATGTGGTGGCCTCAAGCGGTACCTCTTTAACTATAGAGCAAATAAAATCCATACACCGTTTTACACGCAACGTTATCGTGTTGTACGACGGAGACGAAGCCGGGCAAAAAGCCAGCAACAGAGCAATTCCTTTGTTGTTGGAAGAAGGAATGAATGTGCGACTCCTGGCATTTCCTGACAATGATGATCCGGATTCGTTCAGCCGGAAAGTGACCATTCAGGAGTTTCAGGACTACCTGAAAAATAACACCGACGATTTTTTATATTTCAAAGCCAAAAAATTAAAGAACGAAACAAAGAATGATCCGATAAAAAGGGCAGGTGTTATTAAAGACATTGTTGAGAACATTTCTTTAATTCCTGATAACATCATCCGCAGCATTTACATTAAAGAATGCTCCGGGATTATGGAAATTGATGAAACCATTCTTCAACAGGAAGTAAATAAGATACGAAGAAAAGCCGGACCAAAACAGCAGCAATCACAACAACAACAACAGCAGCAACAACAGCAACAGCAGCAGAAACCGCAATCACCACAAGATCAGAATCCGGACAATTATGAGCCCTCGGCCGAAGAGTTGGCTTTTATGCAAAGTCTGGAGGCTGGTTCTCCGCAGCAAGAAGAACAGAAGGAACTGTTTAGTTTTGATGCGGAAGAGGAGAAATTACTTACCCTCCTTATCAAATATGGCAGTATGATCATTACCACACAGGCTGAAGACGAAGTGAATGTAGAGCATGAGTTGGAGATTACACTTGGTGAGTTTATCATATTTGAGTTGTGGCGGGATGAGATTGTATACGAAAATCCTTTATACAAAGTGGTACTGGATGAATATATCAATCAACTGAAGGAGCACCGCTTACCCGATGTTCAGCATTTCCTCAGATCGCCCGACCCTTTGATTAGTAGTTTTATCATTAATCACGTTATTGATAAACATGAAGTAAGTCCCAAATGGAAAAATTTTGGTGTGACTGTACCTAAGGAAATTGATAACGCCAAACGTGATGCCCAACGTTCACTTTTTAGCTTTAAAAGCAGGAAATTAAGCCACTTCATTAATGCAAAACAACAGGAACTTAAAACCTTGCCTTACGAAGATGCTATAAAAGTTCTGGAGGAAATAAAACACCTGGATTCTCTGAAGGGTAGGGTTAACAGGCTTCTTGGAAGAGAAGTAATAAAATAAAAATGCCGCAGAATATCCGCGGCACTCTATTTTTTCATGTCATCTGAGTATTACATTTCTACCAAAGTGCCAATTTTCTGACCATCTACCAGATTTTTCAAATTGCCTTTTTTGTTCATATCGAACACAATAATGGGAAGATTATTTTCTTTACAAAGTGTAAAGGCTGTCATATCCATAACTTCCAGGCCTTTTTCGTAAACCTCTTCAAATTTAATGGTTTCGTATTTGGTTGCTGTTTTGTCTTTTTCAGGATCGGCAGTATAGATACCATCTACACGTGTTCCTTTTAGTATAACATTTGCTTCGATCTCAATGGCTCGCAGGGTCGCTGCTGTATCTGTGGTGAAATAAGGATTACCCGTACCGGCACCAAAAATAACAACACGTCCTTTTTCTAAGTGACGTACAGCTTTACGGCGAATAAACGGTTCGCAAATTTGTTCCATTTTAATGGCACTTTGCAAACGTGTTTGAACACCGAGTCCTTCGAGGGCACTTTGAATAGCCATACTGTTAATTACAGTGGCCAGCATCCCCATATAGTCACCATGTACACGATCCATTCCTCCTTTTTCGGCCTGGATGCCACGAAATATATTTCCCCCACCAATTACAATGGCAACCTGACATCCTGAATCGTACACCGACTTAATTTCGCGCGCATATTCCATTAAGCGCTCCTGATCAATACCAAAACCTTTATTACCCATTAGGGCTTCACCGCTAAGTTTTAAAAGTATGCGTTTATATTTCATATCCTTGTTTTATGTTGAATGGCTGCAACCATCACAACAGTAGTTTTTAATTTAGAAAAATGTCAAAAAAAATCCCGGCCTTTAGGTCGGGATTTAATAATTAGGATAATGAATAACGTTTAAGAGCCGTAACGGTTAGGTCTTTCTCAACGCCTTGTAAAAACTGGCGAACAGTTACTTTATTATCAATAAAGAACTCTTGATTTAATAAAGTAGAGTCTTTGTAAAATTTATTTAATTTACCTTGAGCAATTTTTTCAACCATGTCTTCTGGTTTACCTTCAGCGCGGGTAGTTTCGCGGGCGATATCTAATTCGCGTTCGATGGTAGTTTTATCTACATCGTCTTTGTCAATTGCTACCGGTGCCATTGCAGCTGCCTGCATAGCGATGTTTTTAGCAACTTCAGGGCTCACAGTTTTGTTAAATCCAACGGCAACAGCCAGGCGGTTACCCGGGTGAATGTACCCTACAACCTGTGGAGCAGTTACGATGTTGTAATATCCAATGTCAATTTTTTCACCAATTTTTCCAATTTGCTCCATGAATTTGTCAGCTATTGTAATATCGTTATTAAACGGTAAAGCTTTCAAATCATCGATGGTAGCTGGTTGTTTTGTTAAAGCGATGTTTGCTACTGTTTCAGCAAATTGGATAAAGTCTGCATTCTGAGCAACGAAGTCGGTTTCGCAGTTAATACTTATCACCACCGCTGCTTTATTGTCTGAAGATGTTTTAGCTAAAACTACTCCTTCCTTTGCATCACGATCTGCACGGTTAGCCGCAACTTTTGCGCCTTTTTTACGAAGAAAATCCACAGCGGCTTCAAAATCGCCGTTGCTTTCTTCGAGTGCTTTTTTACAATCCATCATG
>CAZMHW010000436.1:0-3663 GCA_964566105.1 uncultured Akkermansia sp. | reverse complement strand
AATGTGTGGTGATAACAATGGGGATATTTACCTTTCGGGTGGCTTTCCGGGAACCGTTGATTTTGATCCAGGAGTGGGAATTTACAACTTAACAAGTTATGGCGCCTATGATGTATTTGTTTGTCGCTTAGATCCCTCCGGTAATTTTGTGTGGGCCGCCCAACTGGGAGGAGCGCTTTCGGATAGTAATTATGGCAGTGCTCTCGATGGGTCTGGAAATATATACCTGGTTGGTGCATACAACAGTACCTGCGATTTTGACCCTGGCTCTTCCACTTTTAATTTAACCTCAAATGGCGTGGCAGATATTTATGTTCAAAAAATGAGTACTGCCGTTTATGTGGGTATTGATGAAACAAAACCACCAAAAGCTGGAATCCATATCTGGCCGAATCCCGCTGCCGGAAATGTTTCTATTCAAGCGCCTGTTAATACATTATTTAGCATTCAGAGTGTGTCGGGTCAAACGCTGAAGGAAGGTTTTTTGAATGAAAGTTCGTATGTTGAATTAAGTGATTTACCGGCCGGAATCTATTTTGTTACATGCTGTGTTGATCGCCAAAATTATACCGAGAAACTAATTATTTTAACCCATTAAAAAAACATCATGAAAAGAGTACTGCTACTGAGCACCCTGCTTTGCACACTTGCCACATATTCTCAAAACTTCAACTGGGCACAGCAAATCGGCGGGCCTCAGGATGACGCTTCAAATGCAATTGTTACTGATAATTCCGGAAACAGTTATACCACGGGCAAATTTGCCGGAATTGTCGATTTTGACGCGGGACCAGGTACTTTTACGATGACTGCCTCGGGAGGTTCCGATGTGTTTGTTACGAAACTCAGTCCGACAGGCGCACTTATCTGGGCAAAAAAAATGGGAGGAATCTATAATGACGCAGGAGCCGCCATTACGCTGGATGCCGCGGGGAATGTTCTTATAGCAGGAACTTTTAGTGGCACTGCTAACTTTAATACCAGTGGAGGTACTAATTCGCTAACTGCTTTCGGAATGACAGACGCATTTATTTGTAAACTGGATGGTTCTGGAAATTTGGTTTGGATAAGGCAGTTAGGCGGCACTCAGGATGATTATGCTGCAGCAATCACCATCGATTTTTTTGGAGCCGTGTATAGTACAGGAAGTTTTGTAGGCACAGCGGATTTTGATCCAGGTGTTACGACACAAACCTTTATTTCGGGAGGTTATTCGGATATTTTTGTTTCTAAGCTGGACGCTTCGGGAAACTATGTGTGGGCCAAACATTTTAACGGGAGCACCAATGCGAGTTTTGGAAGTAGCATTAAGGTAGATCAATCGGGAAATGTTTACACTACCGGAGGCTTTTACGGAACAGTTGATTTTGACCCAGGAGCAGCCAGTTTTCCTGTTGTGGCGCAAGGAACCATTAATCCCACTTGTTTTGTAAGTAAACTCGACTTGATTGGGAATTTTGTATGGGCCAAACAATTTTACGGAAATTTTGGAACCACCAGCGTTGGAACCGCTCTTGTTCTGGACGGCTCCCCAAACATTTTTTTAACAGGGTATTTTGCAGGCAGTGGTGTAGACTTTGATCCAGGAGCGGGTGTATATCAGATGTCTGCATCCGTTGGACTCGATATTTTTGTTGCCTCACTAGATGGTTCGGGAAATTTTAGCTGGGCAAAAAAAATGGGGGGCACTGGTAACACAGAAATCGGAACTGGTATTTCCTTCGACGGCTCAGGTAATTTGATAGTGACTGGCGTATTTAGCGGTACAAGTGATTTTGATCCCGGAGCTGCAACCTACAGTTTAAGCAGTATCGGAAATGAAGATTGTTTCGCTACTAAACTCAGCGTAACCGGGAATTTTATATGGGCTGTACAGCTTGGAGGACAAAATAATGATCGCGGCAACGCTATTACATCATTTGGACAGGATATTTATGTGGCGGGTTATTTTCAGAATACAGCCGACTTTGATCCAAGTGTGGGAACGTATAACCTAAATTCATTCGGGTTGACAGATGCTTTTTTAACCAAGCTATCGCCTGCTTGTGTTACACCATCGGTACCATCTAATACCACCCCGGCATCTAGTCTTACTATCTGTGAAGGGAACGCTGTTGCGCTTAGCGCTTCGAGCGGAGGTGCTGGCATTATCTGGTATACAAGCAATACCGGCACAACAGCAATTGCAAGCGGGTCCGTTTATACAACTTCGACGCTAGCAGTTGGTTCCTATACTTATTATGCAGAAGCAATGACCTGTACTAACAGTATTGGAAGAACCCCGGTAACTTTTACAGTTATTTCATCTCCCACCGTCAGTATTCAAGTTCCCATGAGTACTATGTGTTTTGGCGAATCGAGCACATTAACAGCTTCCGGAGCAAACACCTATACATGGAACCAAGGTACAGTTAATGCAAGCATCGGCATCAGCCCCACAGTGACAAGTAGTTATACGGTAACTGGTCAATCAACGTCAGGTTGTATCAACAAATCGGTTGTAACTGTAACAGTCAGCGATTGTCTTAAAACGACAGAATTAGCTAACAACGAGTTTATTCGTGTTTATCCGAATCCGGCAGAAACTAAAATTCACGTGCAGATTAACCATGCAATGCAGGTATCTGTTGTTAATTCTATGGGGCAATTTATGAAAACGGTTTTCTTGAATGAAAGTAACAACTACACCATCACTCTGGATGAATTTCCACAAGGTATCTACTATGTTGTTGGTAAAACCGGGGAAGAATTGGTAAAAGGGAAGTTCATAGTTTCAAAGGAATCGAATTAGTGAATTTCGTCATTAGGACAATAATTCATCTTAATGTAGCATTCTAAAACTCTTACAAATCAAGAGAAAATCTTGGTACTCAAAAGTACTAATTACAATAAGGGGTTGGTGGTTAAGATGTAAGGAGATTTTTTTCTGTACTTTAAAAAAAGGCAATTACCATTATCCACTTAAACCGATGTTTACAAAATATTGGAATCCTATATAAAAACAACCCCCCCTGAAATACGGGGGGGGGGGGGGTGAAGTAGGTTTTGTTGTGCCCGCGGGGAGACTCGAACTCCCAAGGTAATTACACCAACGGCTTCTGAGACCGCAACGTTTACCAATTTCGCCACGCGGGCATTTAAATAAACAAAAAAAGCAAAGACTCCTTTGCTTTTTTTGCTGTGCGGATGAAGGGACTCGAACCCCCACGCCTTGCGGCGCCAGATCCTAAGTCTGGTGCGGCTACCAATTACGCCACATCCGCATAATTGAGGAGGTCAAATATACGGCTTTTTTGGACTTGCGCAAAAAAATACAAGTAATTTCAGGAGAAGAATGTTAGCGATTAGTTGTGGCTTTTTTTAAGTTTTGCTGAAAAGAATGTAACAAAAATCATGTGTAAAATAAAACCCTGTGTCTGTTTAGACACGGGGTTTTTGTGCTCCCATGAGCGGGGCGTAGCCCGCCATCGCGAGTATACCTCGCGACCTGGGCTCGGATCAGCGATTCTTTGATAAACAGTAATTGAAGACAAAATAAAACCCCGTGCCTGTTTAGACACGGGGTTTTTGTGCTCCCATGAGCGGTGCGTAGCCCGCCATCGCGAGTGTACCTCGCGACCTGGGCTCGGATCAGCGATTCTTTGATAAACAGTAATTGAAGAC
>CAZMHW010000435.1:0-3675 GCA_964566105.1 uncultured Akkermansia sp. | reverse complement strand
TCGTGTTCCCATACCCTTCTGTTGGTTGTGTACACTGTACCGGTCCAATAGTCCAATGTCTTTAAACGGATGGTGTATGAAATAGCTTTCTGTAAACTAAAAGCGGGAAGGGCCGGTACCTCGGGAGGCATGTAATCGTCGCTCGTACCCTCTCCCCGAATCGCGGCAATAGGCAGGATCAAATCCCCAATCTGATTTTTCTTTTTTAACCCGCCACATTTACCCAAAAACAGAACGGCCTTTGGTTGAATGGCCGTGAGCAAATCCATAACTGTGGCGGCACTGGCGCTCCCCATACCAAAATTGATTATGGTAATATTTCCATGCGTAGCGCTGCACATAGGCCGGTCAAGTCCTTTCACTTCAACCCCATACTGCTTCGCAAACAAATGCACGTAAGTTGAAAAATTTACCAGAATAATGTACTGGCCAAATTCGTTTATAGGCACTCCGGTATATCGGGGCAGCCAATTATTTACAATCTCTTCTTTCGTCTTCATAAGCTATTTGTACGAATGGCGATAAATAAAGTTCCAAATCCACTTATACCCTTGTTATTATAAAATAACACAAAGTATTTCATAATTTTACACGATTAAACTCCGGTCTGCTCAAACTCTGAATACTCAAATCCTTCGGGTATTTTGTGGCTTCGGTATACCGTAAATATATTTAAAATAAATTTCTTTAACCTGAACCTTGCGTTAAAATATCCACCATTCGCTGTGCGCGTACGAAAACAAGGCGCGCAAACGCAGATTTTTGATTTTATCCGTAAAAAATGGCTGGTATTAACGCCTGAAGAATGGGTACGCCAGCATGTATTGAATTACCTGGTCACCGAAAAAAAATACAGCGCTTCCTCTATCGCCATTGAAAAAGAACTGGTACTAAATGATCTCAAAAGGCGTTATGATATTGTGGTATTCAGTAAGGACCTCAAACCCTATTTAATTATTGAATGCAAGGCTCCTTACATTGAATTGGGACAATTGGTAGTGGATCAGGCTCTGCGTTATAATCTCAGCATTAAAGCCGATCTGCTTATGATTACGAATGGAATCAGTGATCTGGTTTTTAATTCCAAAAATGAAATAGTGGATTTACCGGTTTATCTCAGTACATAAAAACAAAAGTACTCAAATAAAAAAACCTGCCCGAAGCAGGTTTTTCTTAACTATCTTAATTCAGAGTTTTCTAGTTATTCAACATCACCGGCATTACCAGCATCAATACGTCTTCTGCAGGATTTGCCTTGTTGTTTGGTAAAATAATTCCAGCGCGGTTAGGGGCACTCATTTCGATGATGATTTCATCGCAGTCCAGATTACTCACCATCTCAACGAGGAACCGGGAGTTAAACCCTATTTCCATATCTTCTCCCACATACGTACAGGTAAGCAATTCATGTCCTTCATTTGCAAAGTCTAAATCCTCCGCGCTCACGCGCAACTGACTTCCAGCCACTTTTACACGAATCTGATGTGTGGCTTTATTTGAAAACACACTCACACGTTTAAGAGCCCCTAAAAAAGCTGCTCTGTCAACGGTTAATTTATTTGGATTTTGTTTTGGAATAACAGCCTCGTAGTTCGGGTATTTGCCATCAATTAAACGACAAATTAAATTTACATTCCCGAAACTAAACAAAGCGTTAGTTTTATTGAACTCTACTTTCACAGCGTCGTCCACTCCCGCCAATAAACCTTTCAATACATTTAGAGGTTTTTTAGGCATGATAAAGGAAGCGGAAGCTCCTGCCTTAGCATCGTTGCGGGTGTAACGCACCAGTTTGTGCGCGTCAGTTGCCACAAAAATAGAATTGGTTTCGCTAAACTGACAAAACACGCCGCTCATTACCGGGCGAAGGTCGTCATTACCGGTAGCGAAGATAGTTTTGTTAATGGCGCTTGCCAATACATCACTTTTAATCACGATAGAAGTCTGTGAGTCCAGCTTCGGCATCTTAGGGTATTCGTTTCCGTTTTGTCCCGAAATGTTGTAATCACCGGTTTCGGTCTTAAGTTTAATGGAATGTTTTGTACCGTCTACAATAAATGAAATAGGTTGTTCAGGGAGATTAGCGAGAGAATCTAAAAGGGTTTTTGCAGGCACTGCAATACTTCCACTTTCATTTGAATCTACTTTTAACGAAGTGGTAATGGTTGTTTCCATGTCACTTGCCGAAAGTGTCAGTTCGTTTTTATTTATTTCAAATAAAAAACAATCCAAAATAGGAATGGTATTATTTGAATTTAAAACTCCACCAATGGATTTTAAATGTTTTAATAAAAGAGATGCGGAAACAACAAAATTCATAAACTTAATTTTAACAGCGAAATTACGGTAAGCAAAGGAAAATCAATAGAAACAGGCCTTTAGTTTTAAACTACTTTTTAACAGAAGTCGCCGGCAAAAAATAATTGGAAGACACCAATAATTTACCAAAAACAAAATACTGAATGAGAGCCCATTCTTTGTCGTTATTGAAACTCAGATACAAACGATCGGGATCATACTCATAAGTTACTCCATGCTCAGGATTAATGTCTCCCAAAAATTGTTTTCTGTAAAAATGATACGTGTCTTTTTTTGAATCGTTGGTAGTTACTACCAATTCGGCAAACGGTTTCGCCTGCAAAAGAGAGTCCTGAAGTTTTTTATTTTTACCAGTTAGCAAAACTTCATAAGAAATATTCTGCAAATACACCAGGTATTGACGCATCTTGCCATCGTCAAAAGACATTTCTGCTCCCCGGCCATTTTTAAGTTTAAAAGAGTTACTGTTAGCCAGGTCAATGGTAAAAGACGAATCAGCGGGCGCACCAGCCAAATTAATTTTAACCTGTTTGATTTGTGGTGGAATATAATTCATCACGATCCTGTCACGCCATTCATTTTCATTCGCTATGTAGCGGGGCAATAAAAAGCCTTTAAATCCTGGTATAAAACACACGTATGGATCTTTGTAATTTTCGCCACTCTCAGGATCAGACAAGAGCATGTAACTTCCTTCCGAATCATCCGTTTCATGTCCCACATAATACTGTTTCACGCGTTCATCTCCTGCATACACCTCTACTTTCAGAGCTTGCGCAGCCATATACTTAATCACTGTCTCCCGTTTTGTTTTGGGCACAGGCATCTTTACTTCAATGAGTTTAATCACTTCCAGTAAATTTAAAACAGCGTCGCTCCTACAATTGTATTTTCCATTCACCACCCAGCCATCTTTTTCACGCTTGATGTCGGCCTTATTTCCGTCCTTATCGGCAATAAATATCCTGGTAACCGACGCTGTATCCTTAAAACCAAAATTGCGGTCTTCTTCGGCTACAGTACTTAATCCTGATTTGGAACGGTAAATGTAAATCGAAATTCCCACCAACAGCACCAGAACAGCGATGATAAGCGAGGATGTTTTTTTCATAAGATGGAGTGCGGCCTTTATACAGGTGAATAAATACTATTTGAATTCGCGTTTAGACTCAAATAAAGAGCTCGCCAACATGTTATAACGGAGTGCTACTTCAAAGCCACCTTTTCCGTTGGTAGCGGTTCTGTAACCTGAAACATTGGCGTCATAAGAAATTCCAATAGAATAATCACCCATATCATAAACGAGTTTCGTTACAATTGCGTCTTTGTTTCTATAGAAGATCCCCAGTCCAATAG
>CAZMHW010000434.1:0-3676 GCA_964566105.1 uncultured Akkermansia sp. | reverse complement strand
TTATACTAACTTTATTACAGGCAACTTAATTAAGCAGTATGTACCTTTTGATGGCCTAAATAAAGGTATGTATCTGATTACGATTAGCCGCAACGATGAAATTATAAATAAAACCAAAATAATTAAAGAAGATTAAGTTTTAGTTCTGCATTACGAAAAGGGAGGATAAGCCTGAGGGCTTTCCTCCTTTTATAAGAACCCAATGAGCCTCTATATATGCGATACCCATACATACTCATTTATTTCTGCTTACCCTTTTTTATAATGGGCCAGGGAGGTTTTAGAACACGACCTATGCCTCCTCCCGGAATTAACAGTTATTCCAAATTTATTTTTGAAACAAGCCCAGGCAGCTACATTGCGGGAGGCATAATTTCTGATACATTACACGGGGTTGGAATTAACCGGATTGCAATTTCAGGAATAAATAGTAGTGGTCAGGTTCTTTGGACAAAGAAATATGGAGACGAAAATTTACAATATGTGTTTAATTCTTTTGTAAACAGGACTTTTTTAAAACGGGGGAATTATTTGTATCATGCCTTCACTGTTTTAGGTAATACGAATCGGTATAGAGGAGCATTAGTGAAGTTTAACTTGAACGGGGACACCCTTTGGCAGAAGTTTTATGTAGATCAAGATACACTTGAAGATGTTATTCCTCAGATGGTCACAACAAGTACTGACGGTGGTTTTTTGATAACGGGATTTTTTCAAAACTGGAGTAGTAATCCTTATAGCAAATGCCTATTAATAAAAACGGATGCAAACGGGAATGAATTGTGGCGCAGAAAGATTGGTAAGGTCACCCCGAATGTGCAAGATGGTCAAGCAATTTTTCAAGACAGTGCGAGTAAAAAAATTGTAATTGTGGGTTATCAGTATACAGGTATACAAGGATCTAACGACATACACGACAACGTTTTAATTTTAGATAGCCTTGGGAATAAATTAAATCAACTCTATTACACTGGTGTTGGAGGATTGCTGAAAGACCTCATTCAAACCAAGGATAAAAAGTTTGTTGCTGTTGGGTATCAGTATTATACACCAACAATAGGGGGTAATCATTTAATGAAATCTTTCGCTGTAAAATTTGATGTTGATAGTCCTCTGGTTCCGATCTGGAAAATTGATGGTTACGACAAGCTTGGTTTATACAATGGCTTCAGTTGTGTGAGGGAATTAAATAATAGTGATCTTTTAGTAAGTGGTACCATAGACACTATTCATGGAACTCTAGGTACTCCCAATAACATCTCAGAAAATTCACTTAATAGATTTAACATAATTACTACCAATGGCATTATTAAGAAAAGTTCTTACTACGATTATAAAACAAACGGGCCAACAGAGTCAAATTCCCAAGGAATAAGTTCCTTTGAATTATGTCAGGACGGTGGATGGGTAGCAGCTATTGGCATTTATAACACTCCACCCAACCCCTTCTTTTTTGTTAAGTACGACAGTACAGGCTGCGATAGCTCTGCTACGCATTGCACTACCCTGAATTTAGTGGGGGTAGATGAAACGAAAACGGACAACACTAAGTTAAAAATCTTTCCTAACCCTGTTAGGGATTTTTTAAACTTTAAAACAACATACAACGAAGAAATGGAAGTGTATTTTACCGATGTTTTAGGAAGAGAAGTAAAAAGACTTAGAATGACACTAAACAATAAAATAGATGCGAGGGATTTAGAAAATGGAATGTATCTGATTACCATAAGTCGTAACAATGAAATTATTAATAAGACTAAAATTATAAAAGAATGAAAAAGAATTTGATAATTTTATTAATCGTGGTTTCATTTGTTAAGTTCAATGCTCAACAAATAGCTTTTTGTCCACCAGGAGCCGAATGGCATTATTTATTTACCGATTTTTATCCCAGAGCTGGCTATGTAAACGAAACAATAAAATATACAGGTAATGTAATAGAAGGTAGTGATACCTTAAAATTATTAACACATTCAAAATTCTTTACCATGATAAACACAAGCCCAACCTATACCACCCTGATTAAACAAAAGGGAGATACAATTTTCATGAAGAATGTAAAAACCAATAACCAATGGCAAATACTCTACAACTTCGCAGCTCAGGTAAATCATAGCTGGACAAATAACTTCTACCTTGGGCCAAATGTAACAATAAACTATACCACTCAAGTAACTTCTATTGGCAGTAGACAAATTGGAAATAAAACAGTAAAAGAATTGAGTGTAAATTACAGTAACAGTTACGGCAGCTGGTATAATCATTCGGGAACGATTAGTGAATATTTTGGAAGTAATGCTTTTTTATTTAATTACATCTCTCTCAATGAAACTGATGGAGACTACTACATTAGTTTTTTATGTTATACAGACAGTATTATTGGAACAACTCAATTTACCGATAAACCGTGCAATTTTTCAAATCTTACAGGTGTTAACGAGTTAATTGATTCTGTCAATGGGATCTCAGTTTTTCCCAATCCAACTACTAATAAAATTTACTTAAATTCTAAATCCGAATCGCTAAATGTTCATATTTCTCTGTACAACTCCATCGGGCAAATAATTTATTCTTCCAAAAATACTTCAAAGAATCATGAAATTGATCTCAGTCTTTTTGAAAACGGAATTTACTTCCTTAAACTCCAAAATAATTCAGAGCAGAAAGTTATAAAGCTGATAAAAGATTGAAATCTACGCTTTCATTATGTATAAATACCCACCAAAGCCCAAAGAACAAGTAGAACTCCTTAAAAATCTTCTGAATGCTGAACAAGAAGAACGTAAAGAAGTGGCCAGAATTTTTCATAAAAAGAAAAATGACTTATTGCTAACTGGGTTTCCTATTTTGGAATTACAAAAGAGTAAGGTTAATGGAAAAGCTGTTCAAGAAGTAAAATCAATTATTGAGGCATTTCACAAAGATTCCGGTAACATTTCAAAAGCTATTTTTCCGGCAATTGTAGGTACAAGTGGAATAGTCAGGGGACTTCGGCAATTTTGTATAGATATTAAAGTGTCATACCCAGAGGCAGATTGAGCATATAAAGGCTCATAAGGAAAGAAAGGGCCGCTTGGGAAACTAAGTGGCCCTTTTTAATTTGTATTTTTAAGCCATCGAGTGGTTTGTGTTATGAACTCTGTTTTAATTATTGGTAGTGGCTTGTTAGGCTTGTCTCTCGCGGAGAAATTTCGGGAAAACGGCTACTTAATCTCAATTACCACTACTACCGAGAGCAAATTACTTCAATTACAAAACCTGGGGTATACCCCGATTCTTTTCAATAGCAATGTTATAGCAGACTATGATCAGCTTGTGTCAATTAAAGCCGACATACTAGTTTTTGCTTTAGCACCAGGCAAATGCAAGGTAATTGCTTACAAGGATGTGCTCGCAACTATCTGCACTAAATTAGACGCCTTTAAAGTGCTGGTTTTTACAAGCAGTATTTCTGTGTACTCAAATAATGGAAAAAATCACAAAGAAGAAAGTGAAGGTATTGAAGTTAACTCAGCAGTGTACCAAACGGAATGTTACATCAAAGAACACGTAGGGAATTATTACATTTTCAGATTAGGTGGATTAATTGATCCGCAAAGGCATCCGGGTGGATTTCACAAGGATTTAAACGTTAAAAATTCCAATGCGCCTGTCAATTTAGTTCATGTAAAAGATG
>CAZMHW010000433.1:0-3696 GCA_964566105.1 uncultured Akkermansia sp. | reverse complement strand
TCCTTATATTTAGCATATGGATGTCTGCCTTCGTCTAAAAGTTTCGGCAGAAACAACCGGCACGAACGCCAGCTTGCCATCCGTTATAGGTAATTGCCAGGACTACATTTCGTAATACAAAAATGAACTTTGACAAAATATTAGAAAAGATATACGACTTTTATCCGCCTGACATCGATTTGTACAAAGACTACGGCTTTTATAAAAGTGAGGCCGGCGGGAAAGTTTATGCTGCCTGGAAATCGCAGGACGAAGAAAAAACTTGGATTCCATTTATTGACAAATTAAATCAGCAGACTGGGCGAGAGCTTGTATCAATTTATCGCGGGACAGAATTCTGCTATAAAGCTTACGGTGACTTTAACGAATTTTCGGCAGACAAAAACATTGATACGACGTTAGTTATTTCTGTAAGCACTATGGTTCCTTTTCATGCTATTTACGTGACGCCCGTCCGCATACTAAATCCGATAAGGACTTTTTTCGACGACAACGGAAACTCAACCGACTTTTTTGATCCCTGCTACTCAGACGAATGCAAGCGAGTAAAAAAATTCATTAAGCAAAACGGCGAACAAAAATGTTTGCTTCGACCAGAGGCAATTCAGGTTTTAAAAAATACTTCTGACATAATCGCTGAGAATTTCGGGACGACTATCTTACCTTTGGACTTAATGAACAAACGTATTGACAAAATTGCTATTGAAGGCAGTTTCATCGGTGACGTTAATATTTACACAGCCGCGTTTACTCCTCACATTATCTAAATTGGGCTCGGCGAACATGTACCTTGACGTGTCCTGTGTGTGGTAAATTACCTATACCAGCAGTCTTGTAACCACCTTCCCGACATATCGGGACACGTGTTGCGGGTCAGGGCTTAAATCTGTCTTCCTGTTTGCACTCCGGCAGATAAATGCGTAACTTGACATAGCAAAAAAACTGCAAGTAGCCGCAATCGTTAACCACAATTTAAAACAACAATGAGAATTACTACACTATTAATCTTTGTGGCTCTATTTAATGGTATGGTTCGAGGTCAAACAGATACCATGTTAGTGACATTCAAGAGTAATAAACTATATGTAATTTCAAATGACACAAACAATAAATTAATTATATTTCTGCATGGTGGAGTAAGTAATCCCTATTTCAAAAAAGCTTCCGGGAAAGTTACCGTAAACTATCTTTTAGAAAACAACACTGATTTTCAAAGGCAGGGTTTTAAAAATGGTTTTGATTTTTTAATGCCAATTACAAATGATAGCCTTAATTGGCTTGTTGAACCTCAAAAGGTATTCTCCTTTCTGAAAGATTATATTAAGTCGACTGCTAAAAATTATAACGAAATATTTATAAGCGGGTTTTCTGACGGAGGAACAGGTAGTTATAAAATATTCTATAGTAACCCGGAATACTTTAACGGTTTAATAGTGTTTAATGGATATCCTCAACATTCTAACTATAATAAAAAAGTTGTATACTCAACAATTACCAATAAAAAAATTCTGTTTTTTAGCACTTACAAAGACAAGGTCATTCCTTATGAGTTTCTTTTGACTGAATACTGTAAACAAAAACAAGTGAACGCAAATACTTATTTCTATTTAGCTAAAGGAAAACATAGCTTCTATAGTTACAGCGAAAAAGATCTTGAAGAAGTTTTCAAAATTTTAAAAGGAACAGTCAACAATAAAGAAACTATACCGATTCAAGGATATTTAAGTAATGACCAGATAATAACTCCATACCCTTTCAGAAAAAAAATTGTTAAAAAGTATCACTACGGAAAAGAAATTTATGTGGCTAACAGACTTCAATATCAAAGACAAAAGCAATAAAACTGCGGCTAACATTACATTTACAATCGGCGGGACTTCGTGCTCCGCAGGCAGTTTTGTAATTTTAACCTGTTCAGCACTCCAAATAAACATTTGTGCTGAAAAGACCGTCCCAGGAAGATCTGCGAACCAGTAGACCTCAGTCCAATGACGACAGAAGAACGAAAAATTAACCCCAACGAGGACAAAAAACTCCGTAAAGAAATTAAAGCCGTTTGGCAGGATCTTAACGCCCCGCTCAAATGGACCTGGATTATTTCGTTTTCAATCCTGACAGTGCTTTCCGCAATTCACATTTACTATTTTGATGAATCGAACTGGTCGCTCATTTCAAAAATACTTGTATGTATTGGTCCGATATGTATTTGGCAAATTATTGAAATCAAATACAAAGGCCGAAAGAAAAAACAAAAATATCTAAAAGAGCTACAAACCCTGGCAGACCAAGGAACTATTGAAATTCTCAAGATAAATTCAAAAAGAGCCATCCTGTTCAAAGAAAAAGAAGACGAAGGCAATCTGTATTTAATTGAAGACATCAGCGGTAGTTGTATTTACTTATGGGACGACCAAGTGCTGATTCCTGAAAAATTAAAATTTCCAAAGGCGACAAATGAAATATATCTTGACAAATCTTTCATATGGGCCTTATCCAGTAAGGTAAATTGTTACGGTGAAGACGTTGAGCTTATAAAAGTAGCCGGTGACAAAAAATGGAATTTATTTAAAGAATCTGGCTTCCCAAATGACCTGGAAAAAACAGAGAAATCGTTCGACACACTACTGACAGAAATAAAAAACACTACCTAACAGCAACTTCATGCAATTATACCGATGATGAAATTGTTTAATTCCCCTTAGGGTTCATTTTCTTATAGGTACAAGTATTGCGGGTTAACGCTCAAACCTACACGCGTTTGTGTTTCAGCAGATAAAAGTGTAAATTGGACTTGGCAAAAAAGCCAGTAGCTGCAACATGTCAGCTGTAAGCGTATTAACATGCGCTACTCAATAAAGTATGTAGAAAAAACCATGACGACCAGGGAAATTTTAAACAGTTTAGGAGCATTCTCAGATCTTGAAGTAGAACTTTTTGAAAAACATTCAAAAAGGAGAATTCTGAACAAGAATGAACTGCTCCTAAGAGAAGGCGAAGTTTGTACCAGTTTTTATTTCATTTTATCAGGTTCCTTTTCACAAGTTCAACTGGATGACATTGACGAAGTTATTATTGATTTACACTTAAAACATGAGTGGATGTTCAACCAACAGAGCCTAACAGAACAAAGCCCCTCAACTACGGCAATTAAATCGTTCTCAAAATCAGAAGTTATTGAGTTGAGTCTGACCAACTTTCATTTTCTTTGTTCTAAATCTCAATCCTTTCTGCAATTCGGCAAAATTCTCAATCAGACCCGGTACAGAAGTTATATTTTCGACCATTCACTTAAACCAAACGAAAAATACAAGTACATCAACCAGTCAAAACCGGACTTAATAAAAGTATTCCCAATCAAGATGGTTGCTTCCTATCTCAAAATTGCACCTGAAACGTTGAGCAGAGTGAGAGCTAACTATTGAATTTATTGATTGAAATCAAGTGGGATTTTACTAACTAACCGTCATCTTTGCAAAAAAAAGTATTATGCTGACAAACATTATTCCGAAACTTCCTATGCGCAACAAGGCTGTGACAAGAGAATTTTATTTAAAACACTTAGGTTTCACTGATATTGGCAGTGCCGATTATGAAGGCTATCTGTTAGTTAAAAAAGACAATGTAGAACTACATTTTTTTGAATTCAAAGGACTTGACCCAAAAGAAAATTACGGGCAAGTTTATATTCGTACGAAT
>CAZMHW010000432.1:0-3698 GCA_964566105.1 uncultured Akkermansia sp. | reverse complement strand
GTAGAGATCTCGTGCATTAGCCCATTGCGGATAAACACACGCATGTCGATGGCGCGGGAGGTGGCAGTATCTTTAAGAATACAGTTGTATTTGTAGAATCCGTCTTTATAGGAAGAACTTTTATGCGTGACAAAAAGACTGGTGGAACTTGAAATTATTTTTCCGATTTTCTCGTCCAGTTCCTTACTATCCCTGTAGTCGTAATCATTGTATTTTTCATAGGTAATGTTTACGTACTCGTTGCTGGAAGGAGAGTAATAGAACTTATTTCCGGTACGAAAATCATAGTCTTTTCTGACAGTATCCTTTTTAGCCCGCGTGGCTTCGTAGGCTTTTGCGTAGGATTCATTGAAGCGGCTTAAAGCGTTATCCGTCACTTCGTCTTTGGCTTTGAAATAGAAATCCTTATCCGTAATGAGCTTAATGGGATTCACATACACAAAGTCGCAAAGAGCAAAGGATTTAAAATAATCGTTCTCGAACGAAGTTTCCTTTTCGGAGATCAGGTACACAAAATAATAATGAACTCCCTTAATGTAAAGTTTGGCGTACAAATTTGTACCCCTGCTGTTTTTGCCACTGAACCAAATACAAGGCAGGTTCTGCTCTCTTTTGATGTCGTATGTTGAAAATTCTTTAAAATTATAATTATCCAGAATGTTTTTCGCAAATCGATTGAGTTCAAAGGTGTCCTCTTCCAGATAATTAAAATCATTATAAACTGCCTGTTGCACGCCAAAAAACTGCTTACGCGTTTTACTATGCGCAAAAAGATCTTCCACCAGTCCCACCAAAGAACTGCCATTAAGTTTAGTGTAGCTGTGGTTAGACGGAATTGAGATACTAAACCCTTTTGTAGCGGGAGAGAATCTGATAACTTTATCAGACTTGTCAATAAATTGAATTGAACCAAAAAATTGTTTTGCTTCATTACTTGTAGCGTAATCGTGTTTACCTCCGAGTTTAAACAGAATCATTTCCAGGTCGGTGAAATAAATCTGGTAATGCTGCACATCCCCCCGCCTGGTTTTATTTACGATCTCAATACCTTTTATCCCTGTATTACTTTGGATTTCCTTTTTAAGAATAATTTTTCCGGGAATATTTTCAAAAAGGAGGCTATCTACCCGCTGCATCAATTCTTCCGGACTGATATTGAACACCGGCCCAAGATGCTTCAGGCGGACAATCGTATAAAAACTACCGTTTACCATGTCGGCGTGGATGTAATAACGCAAATTGCCAATATTTACAATTGGATACAGTTTACCCGGCAGATTTACGGAGAAGGCAGAGTCGCCAATAATCTGCTTTTGAAAACTGACAGGCTTTACCTGAACATCCAGCTCCTCACGAATGGTATTACTTTTTTTGGTAACTTTAGGCATCACCGGTTCTACCGTGTAGCCTTTTCTTCTTAGTAATTCAATCACACCGTTTTCACCGGGAAGATGCGCTGCTCCTACCCCACTGAAAAGGGATTTTGTTTTTAAAACCGAGTCAATCGTGTTCACAAAAAATACATTCCGGTCATCAATAAGGTAGCGTTGTGTGTTTTTTGAACTAGCCAGTTTGCTCAAGCTATCGAGCATGTCAAGGTTACCTTCACGGTAAGCGTCTTCTATTTTCTGACTGCCTGAATAAAAATTACGGGAGTTAACCGATTCTTCCGATTCTTCATCCGGCAGAGCCGAAAGTCGGGCTTTGATTTCGGACTGTGCAAAATTTTCGAGACTAATAAGCTGTTTATTGAGTTTAGAGGCCGATTGAAAAATAAATAAATCGATATAAGTACTTTCTTCAAAATTTTCACGGGTCTTATTCTGCCGGTATAATAATCCGTTAATGATGTCCGGATCGTAACTTAAAATTCCCTGCAACATTCTTTTTTCGGGGAAAGATGCAGTAAAAGTACTCTTGTAAAAATCACTGTTATAATAAGGGGAATTTCTCATCTGCGTCAACTCTTCCAACTCTCCCGTCTTTTCCATATTCTCGAGCCATTCACCGGGGTTCGTTTCCAAACCAACTACATCTACCGATTTTAACGCGTCAAAAAACTGTTCAGATAAATAGTAAGCTACCCTGTTACTTACATGCATGGTGCCATAGAGGTACGATGGTTTTTTCAGGTCATGTCCGCTGATTTTCCAAAGCAGACTGGGGTATTTTTTTTGATTTTGTGTGAAAACAAACAGAGGGAGCAGAACAAGCAGGTATATCAATCGCTTCATATCAATGAGGGGAATTTACTACATAAACTTACTGAATTAATTTTGCTTGAAAGGCAAATACAGTGAATTTTAATTTTTTTTGTGCAAAAAAATAAACCTTAAAAACCGGAGGAAAGATTGATCAGAGACGTAGATACCGCCTAATCTTTTTTGGTATTGATGATGTCGTTAAACAGATTGTTGATAGCCTCAATGGCTTTTCCTTTTATTTCGTTGATCTTATCAAAATCACTGTTTTCTATATCAATGAGGGAACGCTTGTAATTAAGAAGGTCGGTTACTGTTTTTTTGGTGGCCTTAAATTCATTCAAATCTTCGTAAGCCTCGTGTATGGAAATTTTTGTCTCCACCGGCTCCTCTATTCTTAAATGATTTTTATTATTGCTCCTATCCATAGATTAAAGATTGGAAAAAAGAGCGGATTTTTCAAGTAAACAGACAGAAAAGGATATTAACAATTAATTAACATTGCGAAACAAAGGTATACCCTTCTTTCACACTGTGAAAGAAAGAATAAAAACAGGAAAGTTCCTAGTGAACTCCCGCCGCGGCAAGGTACCTTTCGGCATCCAGGGCGCCCATACAGCCACTTCCGGCGGCAGTAACAGCTTGTCTGTAAGTTTTGTCGGCACAATCACCCACGGCAAAAACACCCTCAATGTTGGTTTTTGTACTACCCGGAATAATTTGCAGGTAACCGAGTTCATCCATATCCAGCTGACCTTTGAAAATATCTGTATTGGGTTTATGTCCTATAGCCACAAAAAAACCGGTTACATCTAAGGTTCTCAATTCGTTGGTTTTATTATTTTTCACAACAACAGCTTCTACCGTTTCTTTTCCCAAAACATCAGCAGTTTCAGAGTTCCAGAGAATCTCAATATTTGGAGTTGTTTCCACACGTTTTTGCATGGCTTTGCTTGCACGCATTTCGCCCTTACGCACGATCATGTATACTTTTTTACACAGTTTTGAAAGGTAAGTTGCCTCTTCTGCCGCAGTATCTCCTGCTCCCACAATTGCAACCTCCTGTCCTTTAAAAAAGAATCCGTCGCATACCGCACAGGCACTTACGCCACCAGCATTCATACGTAAACGTGTTTCATTTTCCAGACCCAGCCATTTTGCACTGGCACCGGTAGAAATAATTACTGTATCAGCTGTTATTTCAATTGTTTCGTCAATCCACAAACGTTTAGGATTTGCTTTTAAATCCGCTTTTGTCACCATTCCAAAACGTACCTGTGTACCAAAACGCTCTGCCTGAGACTTAAGATCTTCCATTAAAACAGGGCCGGTTATTCCTTTTGGATAGCCCGGAAAATTGTCCACCTCTGTAGTTTCAGTTAATTGTCCGCCAGGAGTCAATCCCGTATACAAAACCGGTTTAAGGTCAGCGCGGGCTGCGTAAATGGCTGCTGTATAACCGGCAGGACCGGATCCAATAATTAAACAGGTAATATG
>CAZMHW010000431.1:0-3703 GCA_964566105.1 uncultured Akkermansia sp. | reverse complement strand
CCCATAGCCCAATCGTAAGCGTCGCTCTTGATCATGTTCTGGCGGTCGGTAAACACACGTTCAATTTTGTTGAAGAACTTTTTATCTTTTGGTAATTCCGTGGTTTTTTTTGCGAGATCCAAAAATAATTTTTCGTCCAACGCAGTATCCGGCGATTCATCAAAATCATTCTCTCCGGCCATTTGAACACCTTTCCACGGACCCTGCAGATAAGAAGTCACTTTTGCTTTTTCTACCTTTTTAGCAGCCTCGAGATTTTTCTCCAGATCTTCCTTGATGGATTTTTCAAGCGCGTTGATTTCTTCAGCGGTAAAAGTTCCTTCTTCTATGAGTTTTTTAGCGTAGATTTCTTTTGGATTTGGGTGTTTTGCAATTTCCCTGTACAATAAAGGCTGCGTGAACCGTGGCTCATCTCCTTCATTGTGCCCGTATTTACGGTAACACAACACATCAATAAACACGTCTTTGCGGAAATTGAGGCGGAACTCCATGGCCATCTTCGCCACAAGTGTCAGTGCCTCTACATCGTCGCCATTTACGTGAAATACCGGTGCTTTGGTAACTTTTGCCACATCCGTGCAATAGGTGCTGGAACGGGCATCTCTGTAATTTGTGGTAAATCCAACCTGGTTATTGATTACAAAGTGAATGGTACCTCCCACTTTATATCCGTCGAGATGAGCCATTTGTACCACCTCGTAAACCAGGCCTTGTCCCGCTATAGCGGCGTCCCCGTGAATCACGATCGGACACACTTTGCGGTGATTTCCTTTATGGCGTCCATCAATTTTAGCGCGGGTAATTCCTTCTACCACCGGTGCAACGGTTTCTAAATGCGATGGATTTGGCGTTAACGAAATGTGCACGGTTTTACCTGCAGCATTTGTTACATCGTTACTATACCCCATGTGGTATTTTACGTCTCCGTCAAACAAACCGTCTTCACTCGGGCGGCCTTCAAACTCGGTAAAAATATCAATGGTTGGCTTGTTCATGATGTTGGCCAGCACGTTTAAACGACCACGGTGCGCCATACCAATCACGTAATCTTCTATTCCCAGTTCCACACCATGCTGCATCAGGGCATCCATGGCGGGTAAAAAGGACTCCGCTCCTTCAAGCGAAAAACGCTTCTGACCTACAAATTTTGTAGCAAGAAAGTTCTCGAAGGTTACCGCCTCCGTTACTTTTCTAAGAATATTAAACTTCTCTTCTTTTGTAAAATTAGGAATGTTACGGGTAGTCTCCATACGTTCCTGCAACCAGGTGAGCAGGTTTGGATTCCTGATGAACATATACTCTACTCCAATACTCTGGCAATAGGTTTTTTGAAGGTGTTCAATAATGTCTTTGAGTTTGGCTGGCCCTACCTCAATCTCCGTTCCTGCCTGAAAAACTGTTTCAAGGTCTTTGTTTTCGAGATCAAATACGTCAATTCCCAGATCTGGTTTGTATTTACGCCTGGTTCTTACAGGATTGGTTTTGGTAAACAAATGTCCACGGATCCTGTATCCGTTAATCAGGTTAATAACCGCAAATTCTTTGGTTACGTGCTCATCCAACTGAGCATTGCCCGTTTTTGGAGCACTGGTTTCAGAATAATCTACCCTCGCAAATTCAAATCCTTTAAAAAAATCCTGCCACGTTTTGTCAACAGAATTCGGATCGTTCAGAAATTGCTTATAAAGCTCTTCAATCGCTACAACATCACTGTTTCCTATATAAGAAAATTTGTCCATTTTACTGAATTAGAATAATGGGTAAATTTAAAGAAATTATTGGGATTAAAGCCTGAAAAAAAGGCAAATTTATGCGTTCCGTTATATGGCTAATTGATTTCCTGTATGCCTTATTTACCAATGAATCGCCGCCAAATTACTCAAAACTTAAATTAAGCCAGAGAACACTGTCTATTCATACTTTTTCTTTACATTTGACGTGTGAAAGTTAGCTATAGCATAGTTCTTTTTTTATCCTCCTTTTTCCTCCACGCTCAGGAAAACCCTAACCTTAATCCCGTGCAAACATCCACCCAGTTAAAGGTGAACGAGTTGATTGAGAAAAAAGCCGAATATCATCGCTTAACAGGTGGCGTGCGGGATGGTTACAGAATAAAAATTCATTTTGGAGTTGACAGAGCAGAAGCAGAAGCCGTTCGTATAAAATTTTCAGGACGCTTTGCCGAATGTCCTACCGACCTTGAATACCAGCAACCTTATTTTGTGATTTTAGTGGGGAACTACAAAACCAAACTTGAAGCCTTTGAGTCCCGTAAAAAAATACAGGGAGAGTTCCCAAATGCCTTTATTGTAAAGGGCAAAATCAAAGTGAAATAACTACTGTTTTTTATTTGTGTTTAACTCCGGTTTGGTTGTATTATTCAAAACCGGTCTATTTTCCGCGCGTAACCCTGTTTGAGAAAGCAGGCCAATGTTGTTAAAGGATATTTCCGCTTCCGAAGAATAGGTTTCCAGTACATTTGCAATCACATCCCCCTTATCGAGAAGCAATTGTTTTACCAAACCTGGTTGTTGGTAGGTTACCAGATGCCCTGTGTGTTTTAATTTCATAAATACTGAAGGGCAATTTAAAAGGTGCTTTTTTGCGAAAGTGAAATTAGCGGTGTCCGCCACCTGATCATCACCGCCTACCAGAACGTATGTAGGGATGTATAGTTTAGACCATTTGGGAAGCATTTTTTTCATCTCCTGTGGATGCGAAAAATTTTCCATGTTCGCACATTCAGTCAATCAGGCAGCATCCACTGCATCACCCTGGTGTTTCCCAAACCACTAAACCAATAGAATTTTTCTTTTTCCGGATCAATAACTGGCGATACCATGATAAGCTTCTCGACAGTTTGCGGGTAATTAATGGCTAACCAGGCGGCTATCGGAGCCCCATAAGACCTTCCCAACAGAGTTACTTTTTTTGTGGATTTGTTTTCACGTTCAATAATACTCTTAATGGCAAGCGCCTGCATTTGAGTGGAAAGTTCTTCTTTTCCATAATCTGATTTGCCATAACCCAACCTGTCAACAGCTACAATCTTAAAATTAGCTTGCAAGAGGCTATCATCCGTAAGATTCATGTACCCGTACCACGCGCCCGGCGCTCCATGCACCATAACCAACAAAGGCAAGGTGTCGTTTTTACTCAGTACAGCATAATGCAGGCTATGATTCAAAAACATGTGCGAACGGTAACTCGGCTTTACAGCCTTACCTTCGTAATGCACCTCCAGTTCCCTATCTGTATAAATGTAGCGCTTAAGCATAAAACAACTGCTGAAAACAACAAGGCACAGAAGTAAAAGACTGATATCAATAAACAGGTGTTTTTTCATGGAAGAGCGCGAAACCCAAAATCTTCGTTTAAAACGACAATCAAAATTAGAGAAATTAAGCCCTGTTTATTTGCCTTTTTTTGATCTAAACTTTCTTTTAGGTGTTTTTTACATTAATTATGATTTGTTTACGCTGTTAAAAAGCAGCCCTGATCAAGAGGTGTTAAAGCATGCCGGGTACAAATAAAAAATCCCCGGTGTATTACCAGGGATTCTAAAATCAGAGAGTTCTTAAACTGCTAAGGTCTCTTCTACATATGCTTCAATTGGCGCGCAAGAACAAACCAGGTTTCTGTCGCCGTAGGCACTGTCCACTTTTGCAACGCTTGGCCAGAATTTATTGTCACGTACCCATTT
>CAZMHW010000430.1:0-3709 GCA_964566105.1 uncultured Akkermansia sp. | reverse complement strand
GAGCCGGGGCTTTACACAGCCTTTCCACAAACCTTTGGTTTAATCTCGCTTTCTTTTTATTACTATTAATTTTTGCTATTTCTTTTTTAGGCGCGTTTGAAATTGTGTTGCCAAGTTCCTTTGTGAACAAGATAGATGCAAAATCAGATAAGGGCGGTTATATTGGCATATTCTTTATGGCCTTTACCCTGGCATTGGTTTCATTTAGCTGTACAGGTCCGATTATTGGAACCCTTTTAGTTCAGGCTGCTGCGGGCGGTGGCATTTCAGGTCCATTCTGGGGCATGTTTGGTTTTTCTCTGGCCCTTGCCTTACCTTTTGGTTTATTTGCGGCTTTCCCGGGCTGGTTGAATTCTTTACCAAAATCCGGCGGCTGGTTAAACTCGGTAAAAGTTGTTTTAGGTTTTTTAGAATTAGCCCTCGCGTTAAAATTTGCATCAAACGCCGATCTGGTTGTTCAGGCCGGTATTCTCACCCGCGAAGTGTTTATCAGTCTTTGGATCGTTATTTTTGGTTTGCAAACGGCTTATTTGCTGGGAGCTTTCAAAACATCCCACGATAGCGATCTTAAGCATGTGTCGGTTACACGTCTTTTCTTTGCAATTGTTTCCTTATTTATTACCGTTTATCTGATCCCCGGTTTGTGGGGCGCCCCGCTTAAGATGTTCAGCGGCATTCTTCCGCCACTCGAATATTCTGAGTCACCGCATGGTTTTGGTGGAAACGCTTCTTCAGCCACCCATTCGAACCTTAACTCAGATGAGGAATTTGGAAAATTTATAGAAGTAAATAAGAATGGTATTGCACATTTTAAAAACGATTATGACAATGCCCTGGCTTATGCAAAAAAAACCGGTAAGCCTCTATTGGTAGATTTTACCGGTCATGCCTGCGCCAATTGTCGTAAAACAGAAGACTATGTGTGGCCGGATGCAGAAGTTACCAAACGCCTGAACAATGACGTTGTTTTAGTGTCTTTGTACGTTGACGATAAACGTGCCTTGGATGCAAAAGACTATATGACCGTAGAATGGTACGGCAAACAAAGAGAGATTACTGATATTGGCGATAAATTCAAATACATGGAAGAAAAATTATATGGCCAGAGCACACAACCATTATATGTTCTTCTGGATCATAACGAAAAACCGCTGGTAAACGTGCGGGGTTATAACCCAAGTATCGAAGAATACATCAAATGGATGGACGAAGGCATCACGGCTTTCAAAAATAAAAAGCAATAGAAATTATTTATATTTGTAAAAAACAAAAACATGTTATCACCGCAAGTTAGTAAGGCTTTAAACAAGCAAATAGAAGTTGAAGGTTTTTCTTCACAATATTATTTATCTATGGCCAGTTGGGCCGAAACACAAGGTTTAAACGGTGTTTCCGCGTTCCTTTATCATCACGCGGATGAAGAGCGCATGCACATGTTAAAGCTCATTAAGTTTGTAAACGAACGTGGCGGACATGGTGTGGTTTCGGCGTTGAAACAACCTCCGGTAACTTTCAAATCGGTAAAAGCTGTATTTGAAGAAATCTTAAAACACGAAATGAAGGTAACTTCTGAAATTAACGCACTGGTTGATTCTACCCTAAAAGAAAAAGATTATAGCACGCATAATTTTTTACAATGGTACGTGAGCGAACAAATTGAAGAAGAAGCGTTGGCCAGACAAATTGTAGATAAACTAAAACTCATTGGTGACGATAAAGGTGGCTTGTATTTCTTTGACCGTGACCTGGAAGCCATGGCCAAAGCCGAAGCCGCAACAGAAGCTACTGAAAAGAAAAAATAATCTGAATTTGGTTTATTATTTGGTAACGAAGACGAAAACGTCTTCGTTTTCTTTTTTCATGAGGTACTTCTCACGTGAAAATGTTTCCAGACTTTTTTTGTTCGTGCGCAATTCTTTTAAATTAGCCTTATTATTTTCGATTTCAGCAAGATAATAATCCTTGTCCTTCTCGAGTTTCTGGCATTTCTGAATCAGCTCGTATTGGGTAAACGCGTCGTTTTTATCGAAAAAAATGAGCCATACCAATAATCCAATGATGGTTAAAAAGTACTTATTCTTTGCGATCTTAATCAAAAACATGGTAATTTTAGTGCGCTAATGCTTCTCAAAAGTAAGTTATTCTAAAAACGATGCTAAACCCCTGCAAAAAGATTATTAAGAGCTGCCTGTTAGCTAGTCTCGGTCTGCTTGTTTCTTTTCAGTCAACCTCGTTTAAATCGCAACAATTGAAAAATAAAAGGGTAAAAGCGGCCTATGAGCAAAAATGGGCCGGTTTACAGAGCCTTTTGACCGAAAAAGGGGTAAATAAGAGTCCTTTTGAGCTTTATATCCGTGTTTTTAAGGAAGAAAGTCTCTTAGAGGCCTGGGTTAAATCTGGAAGCGGCGAGGATTACATTCTGTTAAAGACGTTTTCTATTTGCGCCAAAAGCGGTGTTCTGGGACCAAAACGCAGGCAGGGAGACGGGCAGGTTCCGGAAGGGTTTTACGAAATAAGTTCCTTTCAGCCCCAAAGTAGCTATCACCTGGCTTTAAAAGTGGCCTACCCCAACAAAAGTGACCGCTTAAAAGCTACTTCCAAAGATCCGGGAGGAGATATTATGATTCATGGTAACTGTGTCACCATCGGTTGCATTCCTCTTCAGGATGGCCCTATCGAAGACCTTTATGTATTAAGTGTAGAAGCCAAAAACCACGGCTCCGTTATTTTTACCGATATTTATCCCTTTAAATTCAATGAAAAGAATCTGCAAAACCACGATCTAAACACCGATTCTGATCTAAGTCGGTTTTGGAAAAGTCTGAAACCCGCTTATGATTACTTTGAGAAAAATAAACGTCTTGCAAAAATCAGCACCGACGCAAAAGGAAATTACCAGGTAACGCATTAACCACATGAAAAAAAAATATTTTTTAAAGCCGCTCTTCTTATTTTTTACCGCACTGCTTTTTGTTGCCTGCAGTAAAAATGAAGAAAAAGAGGTTGAAATACCTGCAGGAATTATGAGTGAAGATAGCTTTGCAAAGGTGCTTACCGATTTTGCGCTGGCCGAAAGTGCTGCCAATTTAAATGTAAAAAACGTTGTTGGTCAAAAAATAGATTCAACCTATGCTTTCGACCCACTTAAGGAAAATAAGATCAGCCAGGGGAAATACGATTCCACCGTCTCTTTTTATGTGAGTCAGCCTAAACTTTATAAAAAAGTGTACGAAAATGTATTGGTACGCTTGAGTGAAATGCAGGCCAATAGAAATGATACCCTTAAGGGTTCAGGTTTAAAATAGCGAATTTTTCGTAAGCATCATTGTTAAGATAAAGTACTAAACCGCATTTATCAACCGACTGGGTCCGTATTGGAATAATACTAAAGCGGTTGTTCAACTCCACAACATTTTTCCTGAAGCTACCATCAGAACCCAGAGTGTAACACACCAGATTAACTGATGTGGCTCCGCCCGCTCTTTTAAACTTATTGTATTTAAAATCTCCAGCTTCTTTGGG
Source organism: uncultured Akkermansia sp. (assembly GCA_964566105.1). GTDB lineage: Bacteria > Bacteroidota > Bacteroidia > B-17B0 > Aurantibacillaceae > Aurantibacillus. The sequence goes on along the minus strand of CAZMHW010000430.1, from coordinate 187 downwards.
TAAATTACGGATGTTTTCTAATAAAAATATTTTGTAGTCCTCCTTACATAAAATCTTAATTCCCTCACCAAGGTTTTTAAATCGTGTCCTATCTTTATAATAAAATATTTTTCTCGGAATTAATTCCTGATCAAGCAGTACTCCGTTGTTTAAATTGATCTTTAGCAACAACATTTCTTTGTAATAG
>CAZMHW010000429.1:0-3711 GCA_964566105.1 uncultured Akkermansia sp. | reverse complement strand
CTGTTTGTAGAGTACGTCCGGATCGGCGTAAATAGCCGTTCTTTGTGCTTTAAACAACAGTCCACTAAATAAAAAAAGTAATACAGCGCTCAGTCTTATCTGGTACTTCATCAACTTAAAAATCAGGTAAATTTTATCTCACTAAATTTAGTTTTCTTAAAGGCGTGCCTGCTGCGGCTATACTCACAGTTATTAACCCGCCGGTGTTGATATTGGTATAAGTAACTTAGCCGGGAAAGTTACATTCATTTTAACTTAGAAGTTTATTATGAGCGACTTAATTAAGTATAGCAATGTAACGGTATTTCAGGACGGCAGGCCTGTGATCGGTGATTTGAGTGTAGAAGTTAAAAAAGGTGAATTTGTTTATTTACTTGGTAAAACCGGAAGCGGGAAAAGTAGTTTCTTAAAAACTCTTTATGGCGATTTAGCCGTTATTAATGGATCGGCACATTGTTGTGGCTTTGACCTCAACCATTTAAAAGAAAGAGAGATTCCTTTTCTAAGACGCAAATTAGGCATCGTTTTTCAGGACTTTCAATTGCTTGGCGATCGCAGTATTTATAACAATTTAAAGTTTGTAATGAAAGCCACGGGATGGAGAGATGAAGCGAAAATAAAAGAACGCATCAGTGAAGTATTCAAAAAAGTAAATCTGGAAGGCAAAGAAAATAAAATGCCCCACGAGTTATCGGGTGGAGAGCAACAGCGCGTAAGTATTGGTCGCGCTCTGGTAAATGATCCTGAATTGATTCTTGCCGATGAGCCAACAGGAAATTTAGATCCTGAAACTTCCGAAGAAATTCTAAGACTCTTAAAAAACCTCAGCGAAAGTGGAAGAGCGGTTTTATTCGCCACACACGACATGTTGGTGTACAACAAGTTTAAATCCCGCACGCTTACTTTCGAAAATGGCAAGGTGATTGAGATGAGCTAGTTTCAAAAAGGTGTAGCTGAAATTCAGGATAACCTAAGGCAATCTAAAAATCAGATCTTATCGTATTCCGCTTTTACAAAATCCATTAACTCCTTAATGTAGTCAGGACTAAAGTCGAATTTTACGCCGGCCGCTTTGTATATTTCGGGAATAGATTTCGTGTAGCCCAGAGCCAGTGCTTTCTTATAATCTTCCACCGCTTTTTTTGGATTTAATTTATAGTTGCGCCACACCGCTATTGCGCCTAACTGCGCGAATCCGTATTCAATGTAATAAAAAGGAACTTCGTACAAATGCAATTGTACCTGCCAGCGACGTTTTAAATTACTTTCAAGGCCTTTATAATTGATCACCTTACTGCCAAAATCTGAAATAATGTTTTGCCATTCACGGTAACGTTCTTCAACCGTATGTTTTGGATTCAGATAAACCCAATGTTGGAATTTATCGATCGCAGCAATCCAGGGAAGTGTATCCATAACGCTTTCCAGTTGTTGGCGCTTGGCGCGTTTTAATTCTTCATCTGTCTTAAAAAATACATTCCAGTGTTCCATACTCATCAACTCCATACTCATGCTGGCAAGTTCTGCCACTTCACTTGGGGGTGATTTGAAGTCAACCAGTTCCAGGTCAAAATCAAGAAAAGAGTGAATTGCGTGCCCACCTTCGTGCACCATAGTAACCAGATCGCGGTGTAGTCCCACCGAATTCATAAAAATAAATGGAACATCTGTCTCGTACAAAGGGTATTGGTATCCTCCAGGCGCCTTACCTAAACGACTATCCAGATCCAGGCGCTTCATTTTTTGCATGGTATTAATACAATCGCCAAAAAAAGGATCCAGTTTATTAAAACATTCAATGGTACGGTCAATCAATTCCTGTGCATTCGCGAATGGTTTTAGAGGTGGCAAAGCTTCTTCATCCACCGAGGTGTCCCAGGGACGATAATCTTCCAGTTTTAGTTTTTTCTTACGCTGCTCATCGTGCGCGTTAATTAAAGGAACCGCGTGTAACTTCACCGCTTCATGGAAATTCAAACAATCCTGAACGCTATAGTCAAACCTTGCCAGTGACTGATGTTTGTAATCCCTGAAGTTTTTAAAACCTGCATTTAAGGCCACCTGATGTCTCAGGTTTATCAGTTTGGTAAATAAGTCGTTTAAAGCATCTTCGTCTTGTGCCCTGCGATTTTGAACAAGGGTGTACACCTGCTCGCGGACGCTCCTGTTAAGGTCCTTTAAAAAGACCCCTGCTTTTTGCAGGGTCATTTTTTCGCCTGCATACTCAATGCTTTGCGCCCCATTAATTTCGCCAAATTGTTGCTCGAGTTCCTGCAATTGTGTGTTGAGCGGAATGTTTTCTTCGCGAAAGAGATCAATGCTGTTTTTTATTCCGCGTAGATAAATATCATACCCTGTTTTAGTGAGTTTATCTTTAAACGGAGTGCTGATTATTTTTTTGTTGAGTTCGTTAGAAACCGGTGCCATATGTGGCTCAATGTTCTGTACAAAGTCGTTGTAGCTGTCACGCAACTGTGTGTTGGCTGTATCACAGGTCATTTTTATATACCTCCAGGCCATATTCTCACTTACCACAGCCCCCAACTCACTGTAATCCTTCAGCCAGTTTTCAAGGTCCTGTGAAGAATTAATTTCCCGTTTTTGAAGCTCGTTAAAATAAGGTTTAAGCAGTTCCCAGGTGGTTACTGTAAAGTCAGGTTTAATATATTTACGTTGCATGATTTTTTAGTTGGTGTTTAAAATTAAACATTAGTTTAGTAAAAGAAAAGTTCCGTAAGTATTAAACGTCTTAATTGTAATACACTCTGCTTTTTCCAGTATCAATCGATTCTACTACCAGTTTGATTTTCACTTCCTTTATGTCTGCCTGAACAGTATTTTTAAGGTAATGCAGCGTGCTATTTTCAACCATTTTAAAATACAGGTCGTTTTTCACAGGTCCGTTCAGAGGTTGAAGTAGTTCTGTGTTCTTTTCAAAATAATGAATGCTGTTGGTAAAGGCAATTACAAGAGGACCATAGCCTTTTAAACGATTGCACTGATGATTCAGGAGAATTTCTTCGAACACGTCCTTTCGTTTTGGTCCATGATCTTCATATTCTGCATACAAATGGTAATTGGTGTTTGGCGCGGGAACAAACAGACTCCAGCTTTGATGAAAAAACGGATACACATACCATTCGGCATAATAATCCACTTTTCTTTTTTCCTTTACCAGGGGATTCGTGTAAACACTAATTAAAGCAACATGAAGAACCAATAAAAATAGTGCAACGCAGAGGAAGATTATTTTATGAGCGTATTTGATATCCTAAATTAATTTTTTTTAAGCGATATACCAAGTACAAAAAAGAAAAGCGCAGAAATAATCCGCGCTTTTCAAATGATTTTTATCCGGGATTATAAAATAGCCCTGAACAATAAAAACAACGATCCTGATAAGATGATGGTAACAGGTAAAGTGAGCACCCAGGTAAGAACTATGGTTTTTATGGTGCCTTTTTGGAGATTCTTTAAACCTTTTTTAGCCACCATAGATCCTGCGATACCAGAAGATAACATGTGTGTTGTACTTACCGGAAGACCTTTCCAGCTGGCAAGACCAATACCAATAGAGGCTACAATTTCGGCGCTGGCTCCCTGAGCATAACTCATGTGTTGTTTACCAATTTTTTCGCCTACAGTTTTCACGATACGTTTCCAGCCAACCATGGTTCCCAATCCCAAACAAAGTGAGATCATGATAATAAC
>CAZMHW010000428.1:0-3732 GCA_964566105.1 uncultured Akkermansia sp. | reverse complement strand
GTACAAATCTGAAGGTGCATTAGGAATAAGTGGTCCATTGAGAACAAGCTGCAAACCAGGATTCATAAACGAAGATTTTCCGTTTAACCACCATAAATAACCATAAGCTTCATTAAAACTCTGTGAGGTACTGATCATCGCTTTTAAATAAAGTGAATCTTTTAAAAGTGTATCCGTAGCCCAAATTCCCTTACGTAAATTTAATAGTCCAAAACGGGCCATGTCCCTGGCCTTACTGTAATAGGTTTGGTCAAACCAAAAACCGCTCATTCCAGTTTTTAATTCCACCCAGTTATTTGTAACCAGGTTGTAATTCTGTCCGGCCGCCGCACTTACTACATCCTGCACTTTCTTATAGGCACCTGTATGATAAGCCCAGCGATTACCCGCGTCTACCTTGTAGATCAGACAAGTTTTGGCTGTATCCTCATTGTCGCAGGGAAGCGGTGGGCCATCGTCCAGCCCAGAGGTCATTTTTAATAAATGACTTACTTTGATAAGATCTTCCTTTGCTTGTGGGGCACTTGTCCAACCGTTACCAATGTACTGTGAAACTTTAGTGTTAATATTGATCAATCCCTTTTCCTGTGCTATTCCGGTAATAAAAGAAGCCAGACTTTTGCTGGCGGAGGCCCAATAAAAGATCGAATCCCGTGTATACGAACCAAAGTATTTTTCCAACACTATTTTTCCATCTTTTAAAAGGATAAAAGATTTACTGTTTTTTACAAGCAGATAGTTGTACAGCGAGTCGATTCTTGCCTGACACCAGCCCATACTCTGCGGTGCAATCGTGTCCCAGACAGAACCGGTTAAAGGTGGATAATAAGGTGCCTGTGCTTTTAAAAAGGAAGATGCAAAAATCCAGACTATTAAAATGGAGTAGAGATGTTTCATGATTAAGCTTAGACTAATTAAATATAGCGAAGTTTAATATAAATTTTAAAAATACCTTTTGTATTTGAGTATTATTGTTGTTTACTTTGACCGGCATCAAAAGCATGCAATTCCATTTCAAAAATCACAAACTCTAAATACTATGTCATACATATTAAGCGGACAAAAAAACAAGGTTCTGATTTTAAAGTTAAACCGTCCTGATAAATTTAACAGCTTTAACAGGGAAATGGCTTTGCAGCTGATTGCCGAACTAGACAAAGCTGAAAAAGACACAAGTGTGAGAGCTATTCTCCTCACTGGCGAGGGTAAGGCTTTTTGCGCAGGTCAGGACCTTTCGGAAGCATTGGATCCCAATGGTCCCGGCATTAAAAGAATCGTCGAGGAACATTATAACCCTATTATTTTAAAAATACGAAATATTGAAAAACCCGTTATTGCGGCGGTAAATGGTGTTGCGGCGGGAGCAGGTGCCAATATCGCACTGGCCTGCGACATCGTGTTCGCTGCAAAATCAGCAAGCTTTATTCAGGCTTTCAGTAAAATAGGATTAATACCCGATAGCGGTGGCACCTTTACTCTTCCCAGACTTATCGGATTTAATATGGCGAGTGCTTTGATGATTACCGGAGACAAAGCCACAGCCGAAGAAGCACAACAATATGGCATGGTGTATAAAGTGTTTGAAGACGTTTCCTTACTAAGTCAGGCTATCATAAATGCTGAACATGTGGCTGCTATGCCAACAAAAGCGATTGGACTTACTAAACGATTGCTGAACCAAACTTACAGCAACAACTTGAGCCAACAATTAAACTTGGAAAGAGATGTTCAGGTGGAATCAGCAAACTCCTACGACTATAACGAAGGCGTAAAAGCTTTTCTTGAAAAACGTAAACCTGAATTTAAAGGGGAGTAAACGGTCATTCTATTTGAACCAACCGCTATACATCAGGTAATTATTAGCTATGCGGTCTATCTCCCCATGAATTAATTCTTCGGAAATATCTTTTACCTTTTTTGCAGGAACTCCTGCAAAAATACAGCCGCTGGGCACTTTGGTGCCCTCGGTAACCACAGCGCCTGCGGCAATAATGGTATTGCTTCCTATTTCACAATTGTCCATCACAATGGCACCCATTCCAATGAGTACATTGTCATGTACAGTGCATCCATGCACAATGGCGTTGTGCCCTATGGAAACATTGTTTCCAAGATTTACTTTGGTTTTTTGATACGTGCAGTGAAGTACTGCACCATCCTGAATATTAACTTTATTTCCAATCCGGATGCTATTCACATCCCCTCTTACAACAGCGTTAAACCATACACTGCATTCATTTCCCATCACAACATCGCCAACAATCGTTGCGTTTGGTGCTACAAAACAATTTTCACCCATTTTCGGGGAAACGCCGTTTACCGGTAAAATTAAAGCCATATCGTTTGTATTATAGTCCAGGTAGCAAACCACTTGCTGCCTTTTTCATTTCTTCCTCGTTTATTTTATCCGCCTCTTTAATGGCTTTATTGAGCGTATGAAGCAACTGCTTTTCAAGCTCCTGTTTATTACCGTGCTGCAAAGCGTCTGAAATAATAAGACTTTTCAACTCCCTGTTACCATTAAGTTCAATGCGAATATCGCCTCCCGCCCCTTCCGTTTGAATAACGGTATCATTTAATCTTTTTTTAGTTTCCTCGGCACGCTGTTTCATTTCCTGCAACTTGCCCATCATATCTCCTAGTTTTCCGAACATATTTCTATCACTAACTGTATTTATAAAATAATATTATTTCCATTCTTTTGGCACTAAACAAACAGGGATGGCTTCCATCTTATGTTTATTCGCCTTGTGGCGGGCCGTGTAAATTTCAATCACGTGTTTTTGTCTTGCATTTAGCTCGTAACTTTCCTTATTCTGTAAATAGTCCATAGCCCACTCTAACTCCGGATAAGTAGCCCCAATCTGATCTTCATCCGTTCTCCCGTCAGGAAAAAGACCATCCGTTGGCCGCGCTTTCTGAATAGAATCAACAACGCCCATCTCTTGTGCGATGGCATACACTTCTGTTTTTGTCAAATCGGCGATTGGACTGATATCAACCCCCCCATCACCATACTTTGTATAAAAACCAACCCCAAAGTCTTCAATTTTATTTCCCGTCCCTGCTACTAAAAGAGCATGCCGGCCGGCATAAGCATAGAGCGTTGTCATCCGAATCCTTGAACGGGTGTTGGCCATCACTAAAAAATCCTGAACGTCCTTATTTAAAGTAGCTTCAAAACTCTCCAGCACAGGAGTTAAATCTACCCTCTCCGAAGAAACATTGTCGAATTTACGCTTTAACCATTCAATATGCTCGTTACTGCGATCGAACTCGGTCTTAAATTGCCGTATGGGCATATTCAGTACCAATACTTTTTTTCCGGTCATAGCGCACAAAGTCGATGTCACTGCGCTGTCTATCCCACCCGAAATGCCGACTATAAAACCAGTTGTTTTTGCATTTTCACAATAGTCGTTTAGCCAGGAAACAATGTGTTTAATTATTTGTTTAGAATCCATTAACCTGAGAATGTTGGTAAAGTTAGTCTTTTAAGGCTTTTAATGTTTCGCAAAGATAATTAAATTTAAGAGGTGGATTTACGAGGGATTCAATATCAAAAAAATTCGGAAATATTGAAAAAATATTTACCCGAAACCTCTGTGGATCTTATTGCTGAATGGATTGTCAAGTTTGATTTTAAATTAAAAATTAAAAGAGAAAGAAGCACACGTTTAGGCGACTACACCTCTCCCCGAAATGGTTTAAATCACATCATAACCATTAACC
>CAZMHW010000427.1:3279-3738 GCA_964566105.1 uncultured Akkermansia sp. | reverse complement strand
CAGGTATAGTGCTCATCACCCAATACAGCAGAAGATAAGATACGGGAAGTAGAATCCAATGGATCCACCGCCGGATAAATACCTAACTCAGCGATCTTACGACTTAATACTGTTGTAGCATCCAAGTGAGAGAACGTTGTTGCAGGAGCCGGATCCGTTAAGTCATCGGCAGGTACGTATACCGCTTGCACTGAAGTGATAGATCCGTTTTTTGTAGAAGTAATACGTTCCTGCATCGCACCCATTTCTGAGGCCAATGTTGGTTGGTAACCTACCGCTGAAGGCATACGACCTAATAAAGCCGATACTTCAGAACCCGCTTGTGTAAAACGGAAAATGTTATCGATAAAGAATAAGATATCGCGGCCACCTTGCGCGGAACCATCTCCATCACGGAAATATTCAGCCATGGTTAAACCTGATAAAGCCACACGCGCACGTGCTCCCGGAGGTTCGTTC
>CAZMHW010000427.1:0-3269 GCA_964566105.1 uncultured Akkermansia sp. | reverse complement strand
TATTATCTACTTTAGAAAGATCCCATCCGCCTTTTTCCATCGAATGTTTAAAATCTTCACCGTATTTTACGATGCCTGATTCAATCATCTCACGTAATAAGTCATTTCCCTCACGTGAACGCTCACCTACACCCGCAAATACGGAGTAACCAGAGTGACCTTTGGCGATGTTATTAATTAACTCCTGAATCAATACAGTTTTACCTACACCGGCACCACCGAACAAACCAATTTTACCACCTTTGGAATAAGGTTCAATTAAGTCGATTACTTTAATACCTGTATATAATACTTCCGTTGCGGTAGATAAATCTTCGAATTTCGGTGGTTCGCGGTGAATGGATTTTCCACCATCGTTAGCCACCACGTTAATACCGTCAATAGCCTCACCTACTACATTGAATAAACGGCCTTTTACTTTGTCGCCCACTGGCATTTTAATAGGACTGCCGGTTGCAACCACTTCCATACCACGGTAAACACCATCACTACTATCCATCGCAATGGTACGAACCATATCTTCACCGATGTGTTTTTGAACTTCCAGGATCAGTTTTTGATTTCCACCACGGGAAATCTCCAATGCATCCAATATATTTGGTAATTGTCCACCTTCCAGATCAAAGCGTACATCGATTACCGGACCAATAACCTGCGCAATTTTGCCAATTTGTTTAGACATGAGATTAATTTTGTTAATTTTCGAGCGCAAAGGTAGTGTTTTTATCTTAATATCTAAACAAAAAAGAGTGATTTATTAAGGTGTTTTTAACAAGAAAACCAAAACATTTAGTAAATTTGAATTAATCCTTTATTAACTCCATGCTCCTTTCTATTCCCCGTCCTAAATCCCTCCTTTTTTCACTGTTTATTCTGCTTACAAGTTGTTTAACGGGCCAGAATGAAGCCGTGAACTGGTATTTTGGAAATCACGCCGGATTGAGTTTTTCCACAACCCCACCTACCGTTCTGAGCAACGGAGTTTTAAATACCTACGAAGGATCTGCCACTATTTCTGATAGTCAGGGAAACTTATTATTTTATACAGATGGAATAAGCGTTTACAACAAACAACATCTGCTCATGGCCAATGGTAATGGTTTGTCGGGCAATAGCTCCACCACCCAGTCGGCTCTGATTGTCAAAAAACCGGGGAGTGCCAGTATTTATTACATTTTTACGGAAGAGGAACTGGCGGGTGTAAATGGCCTCAATTATTCGGAGGTAGACATGAGTCTGGCTGCCGGCATGGGTTCTGTGACCATAAAGAACTACGCTCTTACTTCCCCCAGTTGCGAAAAATTAACAGGGGTTCAGCATTGTAATGGCAAAGACGTATGGGTGATAACACACGACTGGGGTTCTAATAATTTCAGAACATTTCTGGTGACTGCCGCCGGCGTGAGTCTCACTCCCATCATTTCCAGTTCAGGAAGTACGGCCACAGGAAACCTGGTAAGAAGCATTGGTCAGATGAAAGCTTCTCCCAACGGAAAAAAATTAGGGCTTACTGTATATGATAACACAGCCGTATCCCCTGTAGAAATGCACGATTTTAACACCGCTACCGGAATTGTAAGTAATGGCATGGCTCTTGCCAATTTTACGGATAATTACGGCTGCGAATTTTCGCCAGATGGCACAAAATTTTACAGCGATCGTTTTTCGGGAAATGTAATTATGCAATGGGATCTCTGCGCCGGATCAAACACGGCCATTGTCGCGTCGATGGTGACCTTAACCACCAGTCCTAACTGTTTGGGTCAGCTGCAGCTGGCGCCGGATGGCAAGATTTATGTGGCCCGGTGTAATTCCGCCACTCTCAGTCTTATTAATTCCCCTAACAACTATGGCACCACCGGTGGTTATACGGACGTTGGTCAATCCATTGGTACAGCTACTTCGCAGATCGGACTTCCAAATTTTGTAACCAGTTTTTTTAAACCTGCCCTCCTTCCTTTTACACACACGGTGGCCTGTAGCACTGCCTCCTTTAACGCGCCTTCCACAAGTACACTCAACGCTGGTTGTACGGCTGTAGGCGACGATGTCCTGGGATTGACCTGGTATTTTGGAGAATCCATTTCGGGGGCCGCCAACACGTCCGCACTCCCAAACCCTTCACATGTATACTCCAACTCCGGCACCTACACCGTTACCCTGGTGCGTATAAAACCCTGTGGTACCGATACATTAAAAGCTCCGGTTGTTATTTCCGTGCCAAACGTTTCCGTGTCGGGCGTATTTACGGTTTGCAGCGGCGATAACAGAATTTATACTGCCACGGGCGCCGACACCTACAGTTGGAGTAACAGTGCCACCAGCGCAAGTATAGCGGTAAGTCCAACCCTTACCACCAGTTATTCTGTAACCGGAACCTCCACAGTTAATGGATGCAGCGCCAACAGAATCTTTACGGTTAACGTAAACAAATGCACAGGTCTTTCTGAAAATACCATATTAGGAAGCTCGTTCCGCGTTTACCCGAATCCTGTAAACAATACGATGTATGTAGAAACTGAAATAAGCATCCGGCTTAAACTCGTCGATCAGTTAGGACAGCTTTTGTTTGAAGAGCGTTTTGAAAAAGGGAAGCATAACCTCGATATGACCCCTTTCGACAAAGGAATTTATTTTTTAGAAGTCTTCGATAATAACACTGCGAAAATTTTGCAAATAGTGAAGGTCGACTAAGGGTCTGCAAATAATCGGGCTTTTTTTCGTAAACTTGCATGTGCTTATTATTCAAAACACAGAACATTTCAGGATAGAAACACCTACCATTGTTACCATTGGAACGTTTGACGGTGTGCACCTGGGTCATCAGAAAATTCTGGAGCGTTTAAAAGAACTCAAAGAAAAAACGGGTTTAAAAACGGTGGTGTTAACTTTCGAACCTCATCCCCGTAAGGTTCTTTTTCCCGAACAAAAAGATCTGAAATTACTTACACTTATTGATGAAAAACTTCATTTACTCGAGAAATACGGCGTAGATGTTGCAGTTGTGTATCCTTTTAGTAAACAGTTTTCTGAACTAAGCTCCGATTATTATATTGAAGAAATTTTATTACGCAGTCTGAAAGTGAAATACCTGGTGATTGGTTACGATCACAAATTCGGGAAAAACCGGAGTGGTGATATCAATACCTTGAAAAAACTGGCTCCTACCCATAATTTTAGTGTGGAAGAGATCAGCGCGAAAGACGTGGACCATATTGCTATTAGCAGCAGTAAAATCCGCAAAGCCATAGAAGAAGGCCATCTTGAAC
>CAZMHW010000426.1:0-3743 GCA_964566105.1 uncultured Akkermansia sp. | reverse complement strand
TCATTAGCTGTTATCGAGCTTGTTATTGGAAGAGCAATTGCATTTGTAGAAGATGATAGCGCAGTGAAGGTAAAAACGCCATTCACTAATCCATCGTGTTGTCCCCAAATGTTTAAACCAGGACAACTACTTCCGCCATAGCTATGTGATGCTGCCGTACCATCAATCATAGCCAGAGGCGATACTGCGCTGCAAGAATAGGTGGTTTTAACGGAATAACCTAAGTCGCATAAAGCAAAACGTTCTTCTGGTTTAAGGTAACGTTTCAAAAAGCAGGTACCAGTGGAAGAGGCGTCACTCATAACATAGTAAAGATCATTGAAACTATTAGAAGGGTTAGCGGTAGTTGAACATGAATTAGCGTAGTTTAAAGGTGTTGAGCAGAGATCTTCAAAGTGGCTTAAGCTACTCCCGCCAACCCAGCATACTGGTGTGTAAACACTGACGTTATTTACATTAGCACTGGAGTATTGCACGGCGGCGGTGCAATTAGTAATTCCAACAGCTACGTTTGTATTACACTGAGGTGAGATCACACTTGTGGAACCCTGAAAAGAAAGGCTGCTTGAACTACAAGCTGACGAAGGCCCTGCAAGTAATGGGTTACCCGAATGATCCTTTAAGAAAAGATCGTAACGCGCAAAATAATTGTTGTTTTGCCCTAATTTTGAATAACCATTCTGGTCAATTAAAGATCCAAATCCCAGTGAATGTACAGCTTCATGAAGCATTACAGAATAAAAGTCAATTTGAGAGGTTGTGATTGTTGAGGTATTTAAATTGTAATTCCACGAACTAGTTGGTGGATTTGTGGCTGCATTTACTACGCCATGATAAAAGTTTGAGGCGCCAGAAAATACTGCGCCGGGAAGATTAGCAAATGGGTCCTTACCTGAAACAATAGTTTTTTGTATCTGATTATCGATTGTCCCTGGATATGGATTACTCGGATTATTAGGTAAAATGTAGAAAGCTCCGGCTGTGCCAAGTGTATTTGGCGAATTTGATGGCGTGTTAGAACAATACATGTTGATTCTAACGGTGTTGGAAGGGCTAGACAATGGTGAATTAATAAAATTGGAAAGATCGGTGTATACTTGACACAATACTCGCCTTTTATCCGCCGCCGCCGTAGTTGTACCATCAAAACAGCTTCCAGGCGCAAAATAAAGGTCAAAGTAACCAGCACTACAATACAGTGATGGTAATGAATTGGTGGTATTACCTCCTCCTATTCCTCTTGTGGAAGATAAACTTAGATCCGCAAGGTTGTATTGATTCCCAAAGCGGTCGTATACTTTGTCAAAAATTCCTCCGTAGGTAATAGTTTGCGATTGTAAAATGAATTTACTAGATAACATTATGAGCAAAATAATTAGATTGGATTTTTTCATTTGTTTGCTTTTGTTTAAGTGAATGAGCTGTTTTATTTAGTTATTTCTAATACTTAATTTTTATTTATTCTTTCAAAAGTTTTGTAATCCTTGACCCTGTAGAATCACTGATAATAAGGTAGTAGAGTCCAACGGGCAGGTGACTTAGGTCAAATTTGTTAACCTTGCAGAGTTTATTTGAAACTAAAACGACACTCCCAAATGAATTGTATAGGGTAAAACTCGTATTAGTTTCCGTATTTTGAACATTTATATTGACTATGTTTTTGAATGGATTTGGGAATACTTCTGTTTCTTTGAGAGGAATGTTATTCTTGTCGATAGATGTGAAGATGCTTTGTGGAAGTGAATTACCAGCAGATCCAAGGTATTGAACCGTACAGTCGTTGTTAATTCTAAATTTCCAGCTTCTATTGTACAAACAGCCTGCCATGCAGTCTCCCCACGAATAACTATAAGTCAATTCTATAAAGTTTGAATTCAGGGAGTCGGTAATATTAAAACTAAAAGACTTATTTTCATTAATGGGCTGAGATAGATTAATACCCTGTGCTGCTAGGGCCAAAAATTTGTCACACAACCTATTTATGTAGAAGTTAGTGTCAGTTCTGAAGCTAATCAAGTGATAGAGCGATGTACTGAAAGTATTTGAATAACCTATTTTCTTTAAGTAATATTTAGAGATGAGATAATCTACCTGAGAATTGCCGCAGGGAATAATATTGTTTCGCAAATTATGAACCCAAAACAAACTGGAATCAGCGCCAAAAACAAGAGTATTTACGTCCGGTGGATAGTAAAAGTCTTTGGTTATCCCAATCATTCTTACAACGGTATCACGTGCGGGTAGAGTAGTGGCATTATAAACTGCAACTAAAGAATTAAGGTACTGCTGACTAACCTGTTTATTTAATAGTATACTGTCTTTAAAAGTATTTCCGGTTTTTTCACACCATAAAATGGCTAGTTTATCAGCACTTTTCTTATATTTTTTATAGACGCTATCATGAGCAATACAGCTAGAAGGGACAGTCTGGGAATTTACCAGTACTGCATTAAGCGTAATAAATAATGAAAAGAATAATGACTTCATTGAATTTATATATTTCTTAATGTTATTACAATTACTTGCTAAGAATAACTTTTTTAACTAGTGTTTTCTTTCCAAATTTGATATGAGCTAAATAGACACCGCCAGGTAATCCGGAGAGGTCGATGAAAGCCCCATCGTATACATAGAGATTGTCTTGTTTTAATAACAGTGAACCGATAACAGACCTTATTTCTATGTCAATTTTGTCTATATCCACTAAGTGTGATTTAAAATAAATTTTTCCATCTGTTGGGTTTGGAAAGAGCGAAAGGGTGTTTTCCGTAAAAACATCCTCTTTAACTCCTACTGTTAAACTACGCAAATAAATCGAATATGCAAAAGTAGCGGTGCCATTTAAATCGAATGGATACCAACCAATGGATTGGTACGTTAGTGGATCTAGAAAATTATAAACATAACCCTCAAAACTTGCCCCTGTTGGAGAAATAGTTAAGGTGATTTTGTGGGGTCTTTACCGGTTACCATTGGTGTAGCTTTAATCGTGTCTTTACTGGTAGCATGCTTTTTAGTGCCGTATATGAGTTATGTATTTATTAAAAAAGGTGTAAAAAAAGACGAAAGCAAAAAGAAAAAAGCATCATTTCTTGATCTGCTGCAAAACGCTTACGATCTTAGCCTGGAGTTCGCATTCCGTATTCCCAAAACCACCATTTGGACAGGCTTATCAACCATCGTCATCGGAGGCATTGTTATGGCCTTTCTTCCACGGCAAATGTTTCCAAAAGTAGAGCGAAACCAATTTGCGGTGGAGATTTATTTGTCTGAAGGAAACACCTTAGAACAAACGGCATGTGTTGCAGATAGTTTGGAAAAAATGCTTATGAAAGATAAGCGGGTTTTAAATGTCGCCTCGTTTATAGGAGCCAGTTCCCCGCGTTTTCACACGACCTATGCCCCTAACTTCCCTTCAAAAAATTATGCGCAATTAATTGTAAATACCCAAACACCGGAAGATGCTGTAAACCTATTAGCCGAATACGAAAAAACGCAGCGCAATGCTTTTCCAAACGCTTATGTACGCATGAAACAATTGGATATGCTCAGCACTGCTGCTCCGATTGAAGTGAGAATTTCAGGAAACAACATTGATTCCATAAAAGTACTGGCTGAACAGGTAAAGTTAATGATGCAAAAAAACAGATCGGTAATATGGGCAAGAACCGATTACTTAACACCGCGGCAAGGAATAACCGTGAACGTAAATGATGAAGTAGCCAACAGGCAGGGATTAACCA
>CAZMHW010000425.1:0-3748 GCA_964566105.1 uncultured Akkermansia sp. | reverse complement strand
GGTTAGGATAGATCACCGCACTGTTTGCAGCAAGTGAGGCGTTTTCAGAGATTCCCACACCTGTATTTGTATTGGTTAAAGAACCACACAACACAATGCTACCATCAGGAACATTACCATAATTTAAGGTTACATTCGAAAACCAGTGTGAATTCGCGGTTAACTGACGGTAAGGATTGCTGTTAGAAACAGTCATTGGTACACGCAGCACCGGACCATTAGTAGTATTTAAACTTGCCAGGCGGCATTTTGGAGAAACAAAATGGAACATGGCACGGTTAGCAACATTGCTGTTAGCTGTACCTGTTACGTTGATCTCCATTGTATGAATAGTACTTGCTGTTACATCCATTACACGAGCCTTAATGTTTGGAAGGTTGTTCCATTTTTTCTGGCTGTTAGTAAAGGTAGTATCTGATTCTGCCCAGGTGTATACAAGGTATTTACCATCTGGAGTACGGCTCATTTGCAAACGAGCATCAATTCTAACTTTTTGGTTAGATTGTGTTGGGTCAACATCCCATGGATTATCCTGGTAACCATTAGCAGTGGTAGTTGCACCAGGACCTTCAGTTGACATAGAATCTACAGTAATATGTGTCCAGCTTGGTGAAGCATTAGTTCCGTCATAAATGAAATCGTACAAATATGGTCTGAAACCAGGAGTATGAGGCCATCTGTAACCTTCTGCTCCAAAACTACTGATAAATCCTAGTGAGTCAGGGTGGTTACTAAACGTACCAATCACCGTAGAGAAGATGTGTAATTTATTATCCTTGTCAACAGTTACGTCCATTCCTTCAATCCAGTTAAAGAAAGGAACTTCTAACGTTGAATCGGTAGTTACAGATATAATTGGACGTCTAACGTCTGCAAAAGCAGGGCTGTTAAAGTTAATTCCTGTTTCCAAAGACCAGGTAGCTCCACTGTTGGTAGTTTTATAAACGATTGGTTGAAATCCTACGTTTGCACCGGTTGCACCTTTTCTTGCACCAATCACAACCACATAACCAATATTTCCTGATTCGTTCCAGGCCATCATCGGACGGGAAACCCATTGTCTCTCTCCATCAGAACCTTTTACGGTAGGAGGATCGATAACGGTACCAGCCCAGTCAAAAACACCATTGTTAAATGTACCGGTAACAACCATTACAGCACTGTCTTGTCCTGTAGTGGTATTATTGATATCTCCTGCAACTGTGCCCAGTGTTCTCATTTTTCCGTCATCTGTAGCAGAAAAACTATAGGCAGCAAAATCATGCTTTCCTAAATTTGGAGGATAAGGGCCTGTGTTCGAAAAATACTGAACCGCATTAGGAACAGTACTGATGTTATCATCGTAATTTGCAGATCCTAATTGTTTGCTGGCATAAAAGTTACCAACCCAGCCTGTACCTAAAGTTACAGGACCGTTGGTAACGATATAAGCGTTTCCAATATTTGTGTTAGATGGGGTAGCCGGTGGATTATAAATAGCACCTTGCGGATAACGGCCACGATTTGTTGGATCGGCGTAAACCAATGTACTATCCCAATTTTGACCACAATCAGTTGAAATCATGGCAACAATTGATCCAGACTCAGTTTGACTTGTTGAGCCATTGGTAGAATAAGTCGGACTTTTTCTATGTGCAAAACTGATCGCATTCAACTCGTCATTATATTGCAAAGGTTTGCAATAGCCAATGCTCGAACCGTATATGTTCATGGATGCAGTAAAATTATTCCATGTGTTTACAACGCTCGTTTTTGAATCCGATTGGCCAGCAGCCACAACATCTGTTGTATTATTTGTCGTTGGAACTGCAGTTTCATTACCAACCCCACCAAATTTTGCTTCGGCAATTATTTTTGTATTTACAATTGCGGTCGCCTTTGGTTTTATGCGGCCGTTTTGAGAAAAGGTACTTATTGCTGCTAATAAGACCGATCCGAGTAGTACGTGTTTTTTCATGTTTGTTTGTTTTTCAATTAATAATCAATCCCCTAAGATACGAATTTTATTCGACATTTTTGTGTTTCTTATAAGTGGAGGCGCCACATGCATAACTGGTTAAACAAAAAGAGCCGGCACAGTGAAGGGCCGGCTCTTTTTTAAATTAAAATCGATTTATTCGATCACCAGTTTTTTGGTGCTGCTTGCATTGTCAACTTTTACGTTAACCATGTAAATACCGCTTGCCAAACCGCCAAGATCAATATTGATCGTGTTGATTCCGTTTTGACCATCTGTTTTTACAGATTTAACCAATTGACCAACAGTGTTCAATACATCAATTTGAACTTTTGCATTGTTAACCAGGTTAACACTCACCTGAGCATTGTTTTTTGCCGGGTTAGGGAATACATAACTGCTGTTTGCGCTGCTCAGTATGTTTTCTGCAACACCAACTCCTGTTGGAGTAGACACAGTAAGAGGTCCACATAAAACAATGTTAGGATCAGGAACGCTACCAAAGTTTAAGGTTGCAAAAGAGAACCAGTGTGTGTTGGCAGTTAACTGACGGTATGGATTACTGTTCGAAACAGTAATTGGCAGTCTTAATACAACTGCACCGCCAGTTGTTACAGTACTTGACAATCTGCATTTCGGTGAAACGAAATCATACATTGCACGGTTAGCCACATCGCTTACTGCGGTTCCCGTAATATTGATTTCAGTCGGATGAATTGCTCCGGTAACTACATTCAATACACGTGCTTTTACGTTAGGAAGGTTGTTCCATTTTTTCTGACTATTGGTAAATGTTGTATCTGATTCAGCCCAGGTATAAACAATGTATTTTCCATTTGGAGTACGGCTCATTTGGAGACGTGCGTCAATTCTTACTTTAGCGTTAGAGTTTGAAGGATCTGCATCCCAAGGATTATCCTGGTATCCATTTCCGCTGGAAACTCCTGCAGGGCCTTCTGAAGACATAGAGTCAACAGTTAAATGAGACCAGCTTGGGCTTGCATTAGTTCCGTCATAAATAAAATCATACAGGTAAGGTTGAGCACCCGGAGTATGTGGCCATAAATATCCTTCAGCGCCAAAAGGTCTGATGAAATTTAAGGAATCCATACTGTTGTTGGTATGACCAATAATGGTAGTGAAAATATGTAATTTATTGTTTGTATCTACAGCGCAATCCATACCTTCAATCCAGTTAAAGAAAGGAACTTCCAGAGTTGAATCGGCGGCAACAGTTACAATCGAACGTTTAACATCAGCAAAAGCCGGGCTGTTAAAATTAATTCCGTTCTCTAAAGACCAGGTTGCACCGCTATTGGTAGTTTTATACACAATTGGTTGAAAACCTACGTTAGATCCGGTAGCACCAACTCTTGAACCCATTACAACAACATAACCTACGGTTCCTGTTTCGTTCCAGGCCATCATTGGGCGTGAGATAAAGTTTTTTGAACCATCGGTAGGGTCAATGGTACTAGGTATGTTAAATACTTTTCCTGCCCAATCGAAAACACCGTTATTAAAAGTACCGGTAACCAGCATAACTGCTGTATCTGATCCAAGAGCATCATCAGTAATACCCGCCAGGGTTCTCACTTTTCCGTCATCTGTAGCAGTAAAACCATAAGCTGAGAAATCATGTTTTCCCAGGTTAGGAGAATACGGGCCGGCAGAAACGGCAACTTGTTGTGCATTCGGAACAGTACTAGGAACGTTATCGTAGTTAACCTGTCCTAATTGTTTACTGGCGTACCAGTTACCGATCCAGGTAGCGGCACTTTGGCCTGTAGC
>CAZMHW010000424.1:0-3753 GCA_964566105.1 uncultured Akkermansia sp. | reverse complement strand
TGGCAGAGTTGTCCTGAAAGTACTGGTTAAGGTCTTTTACGAATTTGGTAGTGTCGGTAGAGAATTGAGTGAGTTTTTGCGCCTTGCCCATCAGACAAAACACTAAAAGGAAACAGATGGAAAGTGATTTTAATGTTTTAGCAAGCATAGGCTTAATTCTTCAACCAAATATAAAAAATGAAAAGTAGTTTCTAAGCGGAAAACGATTTTTAATTCAGGATTTTAGCTTAATGTGCTCATAGAGACCACCAATTAGAAGAATTTTCCATAAATGGCCGGAATCTTGAGCAAAACATGAGAAAAGTCCTGTTTCTTGCCAGCACTTTTTGTTTTACCTTTATGTAAAGCAGGAAAATCCTGAAGAAATCAATAAGCTCTGTATGGCCGTTATTTATTTCAAAGAGGAACAATGGTTCAGACATAACTTGCTCTGGGTGTTTTTGTTGCTAACGCCTTTTTTGAGCATGCTGTCCATTCTCGTTTATCAGGTTAGTACAGGTTTCCTTGTGGGGGAATACCCTGTGAGTAATACCTCCCTTCTTTTTCTTTCCTTATGCTATGGGATTCCTGTGTGCTATGTTCTTTTGTACGTAAAATTAACCACAGTAATCACCGATCAAAGTATTCTTTACGGATGGAACTTACCGACCGCGGAGTTAAATGAGATTCATGTAAACGATATTCTTGAATGCCATGTCATTGAATACACCTTTGTGGGCTGGGGATACCGCCTTACGCGCAAGTATGGAGCGGTTTACAATGTGGATGGTAACAAGGGCATTCAGATCATTAAAAAAAACAAAAGGAAAGTGTTGATAGGAACGCATCATTCCGCAGAACTTAAAGACAGCCTGGACAACCTTCGTTTTGAGTAGAAAAGGAACAAAAAAACCGGACTAGGTCCGGTTTCAATTACTCTTTTACAATTTTCTTATAAGTATGCTGATCACCAGAGCGGATATGAAGAAGATATATTCCCCGATCGAATGTTTTCAGGTCGATTGTATTTACCGGTAACACTGTTGCAACATCTATCAGTCGTTTGCCGGTGAGAGAATACAGTTCGATGCTCAAATCCCCGGAATCGTTTAATTCAACAATTAGGATCTCCTTAAAGGGATTGGGATAAACCAAAACTTTTTCCGGAGTCAGTTCCAGGAGTCCGGTGCAATTCACCACATTTAGTTGCACTGTTGCTGTGGCGGCGCAACTGTTACTTACCGTGTAAACGCTTGTAACCGTGGGGGTCACTATTACATTAGCACTGTTTGAACCATTACTCCAGCTATACGAATTTGGCCCTGTTACCGAAAGTGTGGCACTTTCTCCGGAGCAGATAAGGCTGTTGCTGCTGGTTGCTGTGGGTGTGACGATTACGGCCGGGGTAGTAGAAGCAGTAATAACTCCTCCAGGACTCATCCAGTTGGAGCTGGTGCCGGTCAGCATAAAATTTACAAGCTGACCATTATTGGCATTGGCAGCATCGGTAAGCGTTGTTATGGAACTATTGTTTCCACCGGCAATTCCCTGATTAAAATGGTAATTGGCAACCAAACCTGTACTAGCGCCTGCAATTTCGCAGTTCTTATACCTTTGAATGTCGCAGTTGCTGCGCGCAGTGTTCCAGATGCGCAGTTCATCAAGATTCCCCTGGAAATAGCTTGTAAAGGGGAAAAAGGGACGCATGCCAATTGTTACCGGATTTGTACCTGTGGCAACAGCTCCGGTGCAATTTGTTTGTGCGTCCTGCACGCCATCAACATAGAGTTTTATCTGAGCGCCATCGTAGGTGGCCGCTACATGATGCCAGTTTCCGTCGCACACGTTGGTGCTACCATGAAGCCAGGCACCGGGGGTTACACCGTTTAAGAAAAGGGATATTTTTCCGGAGGAGAGATTACCCCCATTAACGGCGAAATAAAATGAATCGTCATTTTTGGTAACAATGTATTGCTCACTGGTAACAGTGGTGCTGATCCAGGCTTCCAGACTAAGGGCGCTAGTAAGGTTAAAGGTGTTGTGATGAGGTACAATTATTTTATTCGAATTGCCATCGAACTGCAGACAGGCCGCATTCTGTGCCTTGCTGCAGGTGGCAACCAGAGAAAGGATTAAAGCGATTAAAAACGTAAAAAGTGTGAGATTGTTTTTTACATTTTCAGGATTAAAGGTGTATTTAGTTTTCATAAGCGTTGATTTGCTCCTAAAAGTACCATAGGGCCACAGAAATTGAGGGCACTGGTTAGTGAAAACAGATTTTGAGTTTGTGAAGTGGTTGAATCGAAAAATAAGTGCTTAGATGGAAGTATTAAAAATCCTGGTATTCCAGTACCGCGGAATCCAGAACCTCAAGAATTTCTTCCAGCTTAAAAAGAGTCACCAGCTTGGTGCGGGTTTCTTTAAAATTGGGAATGCCTTTAAAATAATTGGAGTAGTGGTTACGCATTTCCAGCAGTCCCAGTTTTTCGCCCTTCCATTCCACCGACTTAAGCACGTGTGTTTTGCACACTTCTACTCGGTTTTGCATGGTAGGTTTTGGCAAATGTTCCCCCGTTTTCATAAAGTGTTTAATCTCGTTGAAGATCCAGGGATAGCCAATGGCAGCACGGCCAATCATGATACCATCCACTCCGTATTTATTTTTGTACTCCAGGGCTTTTTCCGGACTATCAATGTCGCCATTCCCAAAA
Organism: uncultured Akkermansia sp.; assembly: GCA_964566105.1. Taxonomy (GTDB): domain Bacteria; phylum Bacteroidota; class Bacteroidia; order B-17B0; family Aurantibacillaceae; genus Aurantibacillus. Next base: position 1,063 of record CAZMHW010000424.1, on the reverse strand, counting down.
ATAGGAATGTGAATGCGTGGGTTATTTTTTACTTCCGCAATGTATTTCCAGTTGGCACTGCCTTTGTACATCTGCATGCGGGTACGTCCGTGAATGGACAGAGCTTTAACACCAATATCCTGCAAACGTTCGGCCACTTCCATAATATTGATCATGGAATCGTCCCAACCCAAACGGGTTTTAACGGTGACAGGTAAATTAGTACTATTAATAACAGCTTTGGTTAACCGTACCATCAGGTCAATGTCTTTTAACACCCCGGCTCCGGCTCCCTTGCACACTACTTTTTTAACCGGACAACCAAAATTAATGTCCAGAATATCAGGTTGTGTGGCATCTACAATTTTTGCCGACATGGCCATGGCTTCTTCGTCACCCCCAAAGATCTGAATACCAATGGGGCGTTCGTAATCAAAAATATCCAGTTTTTGACGACTTTTAATGGCATCGCGAATAAGGCCTTCGCTGCTGATAAATTCGGTATACATCAGATCGGCACCGTATTGTTTGCATACGTAACGAAAAGGAGGATCACTCACATCCTCCATAGGAGCAAGCAATAAGGGGAATTCGGGGAGCTGAATATTTCCTATTTTGACCAGTTTGCAAAGATAGGGAAAAAATAAAGAACTCATTCCTGCAAGAAAAGGGCTTTGCCGGCGTTGAAATCATACAAAAGATGAAAAAAACTTACAGATGTAGCAAAACCTGCCGCTTGTATTTTTATTTCGGCCTGAGTCGTCGGATATTTGTACTGTGATTGAAGCCCAAAGCGAAACATCTCAAGCTTTAACCCAAAAAGCCTGGCCCCGTAAGGCCTCTGCTCTGAACCAAATGTCCTCGTCTAACCCCGTAAGGTTAGAAGCAGCCCCGTAAGGCCGCAGCAAACAAATAAATTAAAAGCCGATCTGCTGAGATTGGCTTTTTGTTTTTTAGGCGCGACAGGGGCTTTTAAATCAGGAGAGAGTTGCAGGATCAATATCAAAAGTTGTGGGGGAATGGAAATAGCCTGTTTGGTTTTATATCTCTTTTCTTACTTTTTCCTTAGATGAAAATCCTTCGA